>JANNUM010000390.1:0-2049 GCA_031395235.1 Chloroflexota bacterium | reverse complement strand
CGCGCGCGGCGTTCGTCGCGAGCAGCAGCGAGGCGCGGCCGGCGCCCAGGATGAGCCGCAACGCGCGCTCGCTGAAAGGCGGGGTGTCGATGAGGAGGTTGCCGCGCGCGGCGTCGAAGACAATGTACTGGCGCTCGTCATCGAGCGGTGTGTAGAGCTCGAAGATCCACGAACGAAGCTGCTGAATGTCCATAAAAAGCCGGGCTATCGTACAAGTTCAGGCAGCACGAGGGTTCCGTCGACGCGGGTCAGACCGCGCTTCGCTTCGAGACGCAGAGTCGTGCGCTCGGTCTGCTCATCGTCCCAATCGAAGAGGCGACTGGCCTGCTTCGTCGTGACGCCACCCGCGAGCTCGAGCAGTCGACGCAGCAGCGTCGTCATCGCATCGTTCGACGAGATCGGCTCCGCGCTCTTCACGGTCTCGGGATAGCGCCGGACGAACAGATCGTAGGTGTAGTTGTAGTCCTCGCGGCCCTCGCCCACGGCCTTCACGCGCGCGACGTACATGAGGCGTTGCAGCTCCTCCACCGCCCTGGCGTAGTCGGCCTTGCCCTCCTGTGAGGTGATGCCGAGGTCCGCGCGCATGCGCTTCGTCTGCGTCTCGCCGCGCTGCGCGAGGTAGTCGATGACCCGGCGCGCGATGTCCGAAAGCCGGCCGGCGCGCACGTCGTCCAGATGGTCGTCGGTCTCCCCGGCGCGCCCGAACGTCGCGTAGAAGGTGGGCAGCATCTTCATCGAGACGAACGTGGGCTTGCGGACCAGAAGCTTCCCGTAGTAGAGGCGCTTCTCCGCGGGCAGCTCGTCCTTCCAGCCCCACATCCAGCCCCACTTGCGGTCCTCGGTGTTCGTCGAAAGGTGGTCGAAGCACGCCGGGATGGGCGCGTCACCAGTGCGGAGGGTGAACGCGAAACAGAAGCCGAAGGCATCGACCATCGTCACGAGCCCCTCGGCGTTCCGAACGCGGTGGACGCGATTGACCTTCGCGCGGTGCGCCTCGAGCAGCGAGGAGAGCGCCATCGGTGCTCATACTGTGCGGCAATGGCGCTGAGGGTGGGGATCGTGGGAACCGGGTTTGGCGCTCGCGTGCAGGTCCCCGGTTTTCGCGCCGCGGGGTACGAGGTCACGGCGATCTGCTCGGCGCATCCGACGCGCGCTCGCACTGTGGCTGAGCAAGCCCACATCCCCGCGGCGGTCGACACGGTGGACGATCTCGTCGACCGCGACGACGTCGATGTCGTGTGCGTGGCGTCGCCGCCGACGCTGCACCGCGAACACACGCTCGCGGCGCTCGCCGCGGGCAAGCACGTCATCTGCGAGAAGCCGATGGCGCGCGACACCCGCGAAGCGCGCGAGATGCTCGCGGCGGCCGAGCGCGCGGGCGTCGTGCATGCGATCGACCACGAGTTCCGCTACACGCCCGCGCGATCGAAGGTGAAAGAGCTCCTCGTGGCGGACGCGATCGGAGAGATGCGGCTCGCACTCGTGATGGAGATGACCGGCATGCTCGTTGACCCGACGCGGCCGCGTCAGGAATGGTGGCTGCGGCGCGACCGCGCCGGCGGCCTCCTTGGCGCGCTCGGTTCGCACTGGATCGATTCGCTCATCTGGTGGCTGGGCGCCGTCGACCGCGTGTCGTCGGAGCTCGGGATCTCCGCGGAGACACGGCCAACGCCCGACGGGGCGTCGGTGCGTGTGACCGCCGACGACACCGCGCAACTGCTGCTGCGGATGAGCAGCGGCGCGATCGCGACGATCCAGCTCTCGAGCGCCGTCCACCATCCGTCGCGCCGCGTGATCCTCTACGGCAGCGACGGCACGATCGTCCTGGGCGGCGATGGCCGCGTGCTTCTCGCGCGCGGATCTGGCGCGCTGGAGGAGATCATCCCGGCGGGGACGAGCGACGGCGCGTTCCCTGATCTCGCGCGGCGGGTGCGCGAGCACATCGAGGCCGGCCCGACCGGGAAGGCGGATGCGCCGCATCCCACGTTCGCCGACGGGCTACGCGTGCAGGAGGTCATGGACGCGGCGTATCGCTCCGCCGAGGTCGGC
>JANNUM010000369.1:0-1934 GCA_031395235.1 Chloroflexota bacterium | reverse complement strand
CGTCGGTATTCTCGGAACATGCCGATCGACACAGCAGTGGTCTTTGAGTACGCCACGCGGACGTTCTGGGCCCTGCTCGTTGTCGTCGTCACGCTCCTCTTGGCGCGGGTGGTCCGGCGCACGACGATGCGGGCGCTCACCCGCGGCCGGGCGCAGGCGAACGTCACGATCCTGCTGGGCAATCTGGCGCAGGTGGCCATGCTCGCGATCGGCGTCCTGCTGGTCCTCGCGATCTACACCCGTGACGCATTCGGTTGGATCCTGGGGTCGTTCAGCGTCATCGGCATCGTGCTCGGACTCTCGCTGCAGGACATCCTCAAGAACTTCTTCGCCGGGATCTGGGTGCTGGTGGAGCGGCCGTTCCGCATCGGCGACACGATCGAGGTGGGCGGGTACAGCGGGGTCGTCGAGGAGATCACGTTCCGCACGACGCTGCTGCGGACGGTGGACGCGCAGCAGGTGATCGTTCCGAACGGCACGTTCATGACCGCCTCCGTCGTGAACCTCACGCGCTTCCCGACACGGCGCGCGAGCATCTGGCTCATCATCGATGATGCGAGCAAGCCGATCGCAGCCGACGACATCCGGGGCGTTCTCCTGAACACCTCGGGGGTCGCGAAGGACCCGCCGCCGAGCGTGGAGCTGCGGCGGGTGTCCGAGGGCAAAGCCCGTTACCTGGTCACGTTCTGGACGGCCGAGCGTGACGCGGCGCTATCCGCGGCCGTCGCGGCCCTGCGGGCACGATTCCCGCAGGGGGAGGTGCATGGTGACTAGAGGGTTCCGCCCGCCCCGCGACCCGAAAGAGGCGATCGAGACGCTGCGCAAGATGCCGGCGTACGCCCGCCTCATCTGGGCGCTCGCGCGAGATCCGCGCGTGCCGACGCAGCAGAAGCTGGTCCTTGGCGCGATCGCCGGCTACCTCGTGTTCCCGATCGACCTCATCCCGGACTTCATCCCGGTCATCGGGCAGCTCGACGACCTCGGCGTGCTCATCTTTGGGCTCGACTTTTTCATCCGCAACGCGCCCAAGGAAGTCGTCGAGGAGCACATGGGTCGGATTGCGCGGAACGACGACCATCTGAAACACGATCTCGAGCGCGCCCAGGGCGTCCTGTCGAACCGAGCCAGCGGGCTTCGCGCTACATTGGACCGGATCCTGTCACGCGACCGCGAAGGAGATAACTCATGAGCGACCGGGACTCGGGCAGCGTGTTCGACGTCGTCGAGGCGTTGCTCGCGATCATCGGCGCGCTGACCGTCATGGGCGTCGTCGCCGTCGCCGCGTCGGTCCTCGCATGGGAGATGGAGCTCCGAAAGAGCGAGCAGGACGGCTCGCTCGCGGAGACCACTCAGCCCAGCAACTAGCGCGAGCCAGTGCGCGTCATCCTGAAGCGCGAGGTGGCCGGACTCGGCCGCCCCGGTGACGTGAAGGACGTCGCCGACGGTTACGCGCAGAACTTCCTCCTGCCGCGCGGGCTCGCCATCGAGGCGACCGCGGGGGAGATGAAAGTGCTGGCGCGGGCGCGCGACGCCAAACGCGCGAAGCAGGACCGCGCGCACGCGGACGCGGAAGAGCTCGCGAAGCGCCTTTCCGAGACGACGCTCATGTTCCGTCTCAAAGCCGGAGAGCAGGGCAAGACATTCGGTTCCGTGACGAGCAAGGACATCGCCGATGCACTGAAGCGCGAGCACAAGGTGGACATCGACAAAACAAATGTGCATCTGCCCGAGCCGCTGAAGTCCCTCGGCGTGCACACGGTCGAGATCCGAGTGCTCACCGACGTCCGCGCGAATGTGACCGTCGCGATCGAGCCGGAGCGCTAGCCCGACTCCGTCAGGGCTTGCGCAGCTGCGTCCACCAGAGCATCGCGGCGCCGAGCACGAACATCACACCCAGGAGTAAGAAGGCCTGCTCCGTGCTCACGGCGCCTTGT
>JANNUM010000349.1:0-5505 GCA_031395235.1 Chloroflexota bacterium | reverse complement strand
CCTCCCGGGTCTCGACGCCCAGACCCGCATCGAATGGTTCCATCGCTTCATCGCCATCGCCGGCGGCCTCAGCCTTGCGGCGCTCGGCGTCGTCACGATCTCCAGGTACCGGGAACAGCGCAGAGTGCTCGCGCTCGTCGTCGCGGCGGGCGTCCTCTATGTCGTACAGGCGCTCCTCGGCGCGATCGTCGTGTTGCTGGAGCTGCCGCACATCTGGGTGACCGCGCATCTCGCGAACGCCGAGATCCTGCTCGCGGTGCTCACCGTGCTCGCGGTCGAGATCCATTGGCCGGCGCTCGCGACGCGCGACCGCGGCGCGCCGTGGACCGCGCTGCTCCTGGCCGCGGCCGTCGGCACATTTGTGCTCCTGCTCTCCGGCGCGTATGTGCGCGGTGCCGAGGCGAGCATGGCGTGCACGACGTGGCCCTTCTGTGACGAGGGTGCGTTCCCGACCTTCGGCACGCCCGCGGTGCACATGGCGCACCGCTGGGTCGCCGCCGTGGTCGGCGTGGTCGTGCTCGCGGCGTGCTGGCAGGCGTGGCGCCATCGTCGCGAGGCACCGGGACTCGGTGCGCTCGCCACGAGCACCGCGGTCGCGTTCGCGGCGCAGGTCGTCGTCGGCGCGGCGAATCCGCTCTCGGGCTTCTCTCCCTGGGCCCTCGGCGCCCACCCCGCGCTCGCGTCGCTCCTGTGGTGCCTCACGGTCGCGCTCACCACAGTCGCGTGGCGTCCCATGCTGCCGTCGCGCGAGCTGGTTTCGGACATGGTCGCGCTCACGAAGCCCGCGATCATGTCGCTGCTGCTGCTGACGGCGATCGGCGCGATGTTCCTCGCGGCGCGCGGCGTTCCGCCGTTCTCGCTGCTCGCGGCGACGATCGTGGGAGGCGCAGCGGCGAGCGGCGGCGCATCCGCGCTGAACCACTACTTCGACCGCGACATCGACGAGCTGATGCGGCGCACGCGCCGCAGGCCGCTGCCCGCGCACCGCGTGCCGGACGAGTGGGCGGTCGGGCTCGGGATCGTCCTCAACATCATCGCGTTCGCGGTGCTCGCGCTGTTCGCGAACGTCCTAGCGGCGGCGCTCGCGACCTGTGGCACGCTGTTCTACATCCTCGTGTACACGCTGTGGCTCAAGCGCTCGACCGTGCAGAACATCGTCATCGGTGGCGCGGCCGGTGCGATCCCACCACTCGTCGGCTGGGCGGCCGTCACGGGATCGCTGGACCTCTCGGCGTGGCTCCTGTTCGCGATCATCTTCTTCTGGACGCCCGCCCACTTCTGGGCGCTCGCGCTGCTCATCAGCGACGACTACAAGCGCGCCGGCGTCCCGATGCTCCCGGTCATCCGCGGCGAAGTTGCCACGACCTGGGGCATCTTCACCTACGCGCTGTCCCTCGTGCCGCTCTCGCTGCTGCTCTTCCTCGGTGGCGGGCTCGGGCTGCTCTATCTCGTCGTAGCCGTCGGCCTCGGGCTCGTGTTCGTGGGCTGGGCGGTGCGCCTCATACGCGCGGCCGCGGACCGCCGCCGCGCGGTCGCGCGCGGCCTGTACGTGTACTCGCTCCTGTATCTCGCGCTGCTTTTCGTCGTGATCATGGTGGACAGCTCATTGAAGCTATAGCGATCGTCGTCGCCGTCCTCGCGGCGGCGGCCTACGCGCGTGGCGTGCGCAGGATGAAGCGCCGGCGGTGGCCGGCGTGGCGCACGGGAGTCTTCTTCCTTGGGATCGCGACCTTGCTCTTCCCGCTGGTGCCGGCGCTCGACGATCTCGCGGCCGACCTCTTCAGCGTCCACATGCTCCAGCACATGCTCCTCACCGCGATCGCGCCGCCGCTGCTGTTCATGGGCGAGCCGGTGCGACCGGTGTTGTTAGGTCTCCCCGATGTCGTGCGCACCCGCGTCGTCCGGCCGCTCGCGCGCAACGGTCCGGTGCGCGGTCTCGCTCACGTGCTGCGTCACCCGCTCATCGCGGCCCTGGTGTTCGTCGGCGGCGTGTTCCTCTGGCACTGGCCGGCGCTGTACGACGCGGCCGTCGAGGACGCGGGGCTGCACGTCCTCGAGCACGCGCACTTCTTCGGCGGAGCGATGCTGTTCTGGAGCGTCGTGATCGACCCGGTGCCATTCCGCGGGACGCTCCCGTACGCGGCGCGCATCATCTATCTGTTGCTCGCCGGCGCGGCGCAGAACACGCTCCTTGGCGGCATCCTTTCGTTCTCGACGCGGCTGCTCTACCCGCACTACGCGGATCGGACCGCCTCCTACGGCATCGACGCCCTGACCGATCAGCGGATCGGGGGAGCGCTCATGTGGGTCGTGGGCGACGCAGTGTTCCTACTCGGTGTCTCCCTCGCGTTCTTCCGCTGGCTGGAGCACGAGGAGGAAACACAGCGTCGTCGGGAGCGCGGTACGCTGCGTTCGTGAGACGCCTTCCCCTCGCGCTGCTCGTGGGCCTCGCCGTGACCATCGCGGCGTGCGCCGGGGCGTCGGAGACGATCCCCGCGGACGTCGACGTCGCGGTCCACATGAAGGACTACAAGGTCGAGCTGAGCACCGACACGGTGAAGCCAGGCACGGTCAAGTTCGGCGTCAAGAACGAGGGCGGCATGGAGCACTCGTTCGAGCTCATCATCTTGAAGACCGATCCGTTCGACAAGCTCCCGACCTCGGACGGGAAGGCGAAAGAGGACGGCTTGGTGAAGCAGGTGAAGAGCCTCCCCGTCGGCAAGGTGTCGGTGGTGAGCGCGGATCTGGCGGCGGGGAACTACGTGATCATCTGCAACATCGCCGGCCACTATCAGCTGGGAATGAAAGCGGCGCTAACGGTCCAATAACGCTCCTGGCTATTTGAGGATCAGCAGGAAGTTGACGAGGTCGGTGAGCTGCTGCTCCGAGAGACCGAGGTTCGGCATCTGCGTTCCGGGCTTTACGGCCGGCGGGTTGGAGATCCAGCGCTTCAGGTTCTCTTCGTTGACCGGTGACAGAAGGCCGCCGACGATGCTCTTGTTGCTCGCGACGTGCGTCAACGCCGGGGCACCCGGGAACCTGCCTCCCGTCAAGCCCTGGATCGTGTGACAGCCAGCGCAGGCGAGGGACCGAAAGAGCTCCTTTCCTCGCGCGGCCTCCGGGCTATTGAACCGCTCGGCTTCCCGCTTCGCTGCATCGATCCACGCGGCGTATTCGTTCACGGGATGCGCGACGAGAGTGATGAGCATGTCCGCGTGCCCATCGCCGCAGAACTCGAGGCATTGACCCTTGTACGTTCCGGGCTTGTCCGCCTGGAGCCACAGATCGGTCGCGCGCCCGGGGACCGCGTCCTTCTTGCCGCCTAGTGACGGCACCCAGAAGGAGTGGATCACGTCTTTCGCGGACAGCTCGATGCGCACCTTCGTTCCGACCGGGATGTGCAGCTCCTGCGCCCCCGTCAGATATGTCGTCCCATCCTTCAACCGGAAGCGATCCTCGCGCGGGTAAGTGAAGTTCCACGTCCACTGCGCGCCCTCGGCCTGGATCACCATCCCCACGTCGCCGCGCGAGTTGTTGACGAAGTCGAGCTTCTGCCACGACAGCACCGAGAAGCCGACGACCATGATGGTCGGGATGACCGTCCAGGTGAGCTCGAGCACGTTGTGTCCGTGGAACTGCTGCGCGACGTGTCCCGGCCGTTCGCGGAACTTGATGCCCGCGTAGACGATCGCGCCGTCCACGATCGCGAGCACCACGACGGCGGCTACGAACATGATCCAGTAGAGGTCGGCGATCGACCGCGCCACCGGACCCTGCGGATCGTTCGTCCACGGTCCATCCGCAAGCGCGGCGGTCGAGGATAAAAGGGCGATGACGACTGCGGTGATGACGCCGAGGGCCACGCGAATGCGGACCGGGAACATCGCGACAAAGACTACGGCGTCGTTTCGACACGCGCCAATCGGCCTCATAGACTGTCGAGCGTGTCCGGACACCACGAGACGACGGCTGCGGCCGAGCACGAGCCGCATCTTCCGGCGCCGAGCCTCTCGCCCGCGATCATCGGCCTGGGCGTCACGATCCTCTCGTTCGGCATCCTCTTCGGCCTGTGGCTCATCGCTCTCGGCGCTGCGCTCCTCGTGATCGGACTCGTCACCTGGCTCATCGATGACGCGAGCGCCTACGTCGCCGCGGGCGACAGCGACGGCGGCCACGGCGGGCACTAGGCGATGAGCCTGCGCACCGAGGAGCGGCCGATCGTCCGCGGGCGGCGCGAGCGCCCACGCGACCGCCTACCGGCCAATGAGACCGGCCTCGAGGCGCAGCCGGGCCGCTTCTCCCACGGCATGTGGGGCTGCATCCTGTTCGTCTCGAGCGAGGCGATGTTCTTCGGAGCGCTCTTCACCACGTACTTCTTCCTGCGCGCGCGCATCCCCGAGTGGGAGCCGATCTTCCAGCGCTGCGCGGAGGAGTGCGAGAAGCCGCGCTGGAGCTCCATGACGAACATCTTCGGCGCGGAGGTGCCGCTCGTCGCGATCAACACGGTCTTCCTGCTCGCATCGAGCGTCACCATGCAGATGGCGGTCAACGCCATCAAGAAGGGTGATCGGAACGGTCTGCGGAACTGGCTGATCCCCACCGTCGCGCTCGGAGTCTGGTTCATCAGCGGCCAGCTCTTCGAATACACGCGCCTCGGCTTCCTGCCGGACAACGGTATCTTCGCCGCCGTCTTCTTCACGCTCACCGGATTCCATGGCGCGCACGTGACCGGCGGCATCCTCATGAACGCACTTGTCCTGTTCCGCACGACCAAGGGCCAGTTCAGCGCGCAGCGGCACCTCGCCGTCGAGGCCGCATCGATCTACTGGCACTTCGTGGATGTCGTCTGGATCGGCCTCTTCACGATCATCTACGTCATTGGCTGATCGCGAGGCCGTCTGACAGCTAGTCCGACCCCTCCCTGATCAGCGCGCGCAGATCGTCGAGCAGCCAGTTCGGCGGATCGTTCGAGTGGAGGATCGCCCGCTCGCGCCCGCGCCCGTCGATGAGATAGATCGCGTCGTTGTGCTCCACCGCGCGCGCACCGGATGAGGCGAACGAGCCGATCCCATACAGCGCCCAGACCGCTTCCAGCTGCGCGCGCGGTCCGATGAGGTAATGCCAACGACCCTGAAGGTCGTGCAGCTCCGAGAACTCGCGGACCGCTTGGGGTGTGTCTCCCTCCGGATCGACCGAGACCGCAACGAACTCCACCTTCGACGCGTCGTCGCCGAGCGAGCGCTGCGCCGCTCGGAATTGGCCTGCCGTCAGCGGGCAGACGTCGGGACAGCGCGTGAATAGGAACGCGAGGGCGACCGTGCTCTTCCGCAGTGACGACAACGTGAGGCTCTGGCCGGTCAGGCCGTCGGTGAGCGTGAAATCGGGCGCGGCTTTCTTCTCGAGCTCCGTGCCGAAGAGGCGATCCTCGCCACACGCCGACATCACGAGCGCGCACACGAGCGCGAGCACGACGGCACGGATCACCGGTCGAGCATATGGCCCATC
>JANNUM010000342.1:0-13071 GCA_031395235.1 Chloroflexota bacterium | reverse complement strand
CGGCGAGGATCACTTCGAGCGTTATCCGCGTGAGCTGCGAGCGGTCTCGAGGGAGCAGGTGGTCGAGACCGCCCGCACGTTCCTCCCCCCGGACCGTTACGCGCTGGCGGTCGCCGGTCCGGCGCTGCCCGAGGCGCTCGTCTGACCGGGCGCTTCCCCGCGGACGTTCTCAAGCGTTTCGACGAAACGGAGGTCGTCGACATCGAGACGAGCCCTGCGAAAGGGACCAAGCACTCGGTGCCGATCTGGATCGTGGTGGTCGATGGCGTTCCCTACGTGCGTTCGGTGCGGGGTCCGGCCGGACGCTGGTACCGGGAGCTGCTCGCGCGCGGCGATGGGGCCGTGGTCGCCGATGGGAAGCGCGTCCCCGTCCGGGGCGCGCATGACAGCTCGCCGCGGGCGATCGAAGCCGTGAGCGGCGCGCTCCGCCGCAAGTACCCGCGTAGCGGCGCGTCGCTCGCGTCGATGCTGCGTACCGAGGTCCTCGACACGACCGTCCGGCTCGAACCCGCGCGGTGAGAACGAACGCAGCGGCGAACGTGACGTACGCGGCCCACGGACTTCCTGCGCCGGGACGAGCAGATGGTCCGCAATCCGGCCCGTCGCGACAAAGCAGATTCGCCGCGGAGCGGTACTGTGACGCGGCCGGAGTCGACGCGACGCTCAAGCTGCCGGCGCCAAAGTGATCACAGGAGTGTGCCCATGCAAGCGCAAGAGCGATCGAAGCTCGGTCGAGTTGTCCGGGCAGGCGACTCGTACGCGGGAAGGCAGGGGCTGAACTACACACCGGGGATCAGTGCCGCGACGGTCGGCTCCCGCGCGTTATGGGTCGGTTCGGTAGTGCTCCCGCCGGGCGGACGGACCAAGGCGCACGCCCACGAGAACCACGAGTCGGCCTTCTACCTGGTGAGCGGAGACGAGGTCGAGCTATGGACGGGCGCGGAACTCGAGGACAAGGCCGTCGCGCACGCCGGTGACTACCTCTACATCCCGCCTGGCGTCCCGCACGTCGCCGTGAACCGCAGCGGGACGCCCGCGCTCTTCGTGGGCGCTCGCACCGACCCGAACGAGCAGGAGAGCGTGGTGATGCGGCCCGACTTGGAGGCCCGCGTCCCGTGACTCCCGAACAGGTTCTCAGAGGCCGTCGTCGAGATTCGCGACTAGGGCCGCGGCCGAGCCCCGCGCGCTTCAGTCCGGAAGACGCACGCGCCCTCGCTGACGAACGACCAGATCTTCTCGCTCGAGCGCCGAGGTCAGGCGCGCGACCCGTGGATCGCCGACCGCGCGCCGCAACTCGACCACGTTGAGTCCACGCGGTGCGTCACGGAGCGCGGCGACGATGCGTCCGCGCACGCGCCGATCGCTCGTGGCGAACGCTGGCTGACGGCGCGGTGGCGGTGGCGCCGCGTGACCGCGCGAGCGACAGAGGACGGCGATCGGGCACTCCGCGCAGCGCGGCGTGCGCGCGAGGCACACCGTCGCACCCAGATCCATCAGCGCGTGATGCCACCGGTCGGTGCCCTTACGGGGCACGAGCTGTTCGTCCAGCGCGACCGCTTCGCGTTCGGTGGCGATCCGGCCCAGTAGTGCGCGACCCAGAACACGACGGACGTTCGTATCCGCGAAGGCCACCCGTTCGCCTCGGCTGAAGCAGGTGACCGCGCCGGCCGTGTACCCGCCGACGCCGGGCAGGGCATCGAGCGCTTCGCGCGTCGCCGGGAGCTCGTGCGGATGCAGTCGCGCGATGCGGTGGAGATCGCGGGCGCGGCGGTTGTAGCCCAGGCCCGACCAGGCCCGGAGGACATCCGCGAGCGCCGCCTGCGACAGCGCCGCGAGGGTAGGAAAGCGGCGCAGGAATGCCGTGTATGCGGGAAGCACACGCGAGACCTGCGTCTGCTGGAGCATCACCTCCGCGACGAGCACCGCGTAGGGGTCGCGTGTGCGCCGCCACGGAAGCTCCCGCCCGTGCCGGTCGTACCAGCGAAGAAGGCGTCTCCGGAGCGCCGCCGCGGGGGCCCTGCCCGTGTACAATCCGTCGCCAGCATAGGTAGCCCGGAGTGCTGAGGGCCGTGAGGTCTTCAGTGTTTTTGTTTCTAGGGCGGTGGGGTGGCGCGAGTCGCACCCGACGTATAACGGAGGTTCAATGAACAATCTCGAGAAGCCGGTCTATGTCTCTGCCGAGGGGCTGAAGAAGCTGCAGGCGGAGCTTGAAGAGCTGCGCACGGCCAAGCGCACCGAGGTGGCCGAGCGCATCCATGCCGCGATGGAGTTCGGCGATTTCACCGAGAACTCCGAGCTCGAGCAGGCCAAGAACGACCAGGCCTTCCTCGAGGGCCGGATCATGACGCTCGAGCAGATGATCAAGAACGCCGAGATCATCGACGAGACTTCGAAGCACGACCTCGTCGAGGTCGGAAGCCACGTCACGATCGAAGCCGACGGTCACAAAGAGAAGTACACGATCGTCGGATCGGCGGAGGCGTCGCCGACCGAGGGCAAGATCAGCAACGAGTCGCCCGTCGGGCGCGCGCTGCTGGGCCATAAGTCCGGCGAGACGGTGAAGATGTCCGTACCCGCGGGCATGATCGAAATGAAGATCCTGGCGGTCAGTTGAGCGTAGAGTCCCGCGAGAGCGTGGCGAGCAGAGGATCAGAGCAGGGTCACCAGGCGCGCTTCTGGGCGGACGAGGAGGCTGACCTCCTCGCCACCGACCGCCAGCACGTGATCCGCGATTCCAAAACGCCGTCGGGCGCCGTCCCGATCTCCGGCCTGCGCGGTCCGATCATCACCGACGCGCTCTACCGCACCTTCAAGAAGCGCGGCCTGCGCATCCGCTACGTCTTCACCATCGACGACTACGACCCTATGGACTCGCAGTCGCTGAAAGAGAAGGCTGCGTGGGCTGAGCACATGGGCAAGCCGTTCGCGCACATCCCGTCGCCGGAGCCATCGGCGGCCTCCGACTTCGCTCGCTATCACGCCTCGGGCTTCCTCGAGACGTTCGAGGCGCTCGGCATCCGGCCCGAGGAGATCCACTGGCTGCGCGACCTCTATGGCAGCGGCGACCTCGACAAGCAGATCGACCTGGTCCTGCGCAACGCGGCGACGATCCGCGAGGTCTACGAGCGCGTCTCGCACGTCACGAAGGACGAGCGCTGGCTCCCGATCGGCGTGATCTGCGAGAGCTGCGGCCGGCTCGGGACGACGTACGCGTTCGACTATGACGGGAAGACCGTGGCGTACGAGTGCCGCAAGGACCACGTCGCGTGGGCCGAGGGCTGCGGCCACGCCGGCCGGCGCTCGCCGTTCAAGGGCAACGCGAAGCTCTACTGGAATCTGCAGTGGTGCGCGATGTGGGACCACTTCGGCGTCACGTACGAAGAGGGCGGCAAGGATCTCCTCACCGCCGGCGGATCGCGCGATCGCGCGAACGAGATCTACCGCGAGGTGTGGAAGAAGGATCCGCCGATCGGACTGGTGCACGAGTTCTTCACCACCGGCGGCAAGAAGATGTCCACGTCAAAGGGCCTCGGCGCGGCCGCCACCGACCTCGTCAAGGTTTACCCGCCCGAGCTCGTGCGCTTCCTGATGTTGCGTACGCATCCGAAGAGGCACGTCGAATTCGATCCCGGCGGCCTCACGCTGCCGAAGCTCGTCGACGAGTACGACCGCTGCGCCGACGCGTTCCGGAATGAGCCGGAGAGCGACCACGCCAAGGTGTGGGCGCTGTCGCAGGTCGTTCTGGACCCCCCGCCGCCGGGCTTTCGCGTGCGCTTCGCGATCGTGGCCGACTGGCTCCAGATCCCGAGCGTCGATCCGCAGAGGGAGGCCGAGCGGCGCAAGGACGCGCCGCTCACCGCGGCGGAGGCAAAGGATCTCAAGCAGCGCATCGTGCTCGCGCGCGTCTGGCTCGAACGCTGGGCGCCGGACGAAGCGCGCTTCAGCGTGCTGCCCGAGCTGCCGGCCGACATCAAACTCACCGACGCGCAGCGACGCTACCTCGTGGCGGTGAGCGAGCTGATCGGCAAGTTCCACGACCCCGAGGCGATGCAGCACGAGCTGTACGAAGCGGCGAAACGGGTGGGCGTCATCGGTCAGGATGGCAAGGTATCGCGCGACGCCTTCAGCGCGATCTACCTGGTGTTCCTCGGCAAGCCCAGTGGACCGAAGGCGGGTTGGCTCATCACGACATTAAAGGATGACTTCGTGCGGCGGCGTCTCGCTGAGGCGGTGAAGGCGCCGTGAACGGGAAGCTCCCCGTCGCGATCATCTGGCACATGCATCAGCCCTATTACCGCCACCCGCAGACAAGCGAGTTCGCGCTGCCCTGGGTGCGGCTCCACGCATCGAAGGACTACCTCCATATGGCGCGGCTCCTCCAGGAGTTTCCCGGCGTGAAGGCGCACTTGACAATGGTGCCGAGCCTGCGCGACCAGCTCGAGGACTACGCGCAGGGCGCGGACGACGAGGACACGCGCGTGACGATGCGGACCGTGGATGGGACGCTGACACCGGAGGAGAGGGAGCACATGCTCCGCCGCTTCTTCTCCATCCATCACGGGAACGTGATCCATCGGCACGACGAGTACCGGCGTCTCCTGCAGCTCGGCATGGCGACGCGCGATCGCCCCGAGCTGCTCTCGGACGACTACTTCGTCGACCTCGCCCTGTGGTTCAACCTCGCGTGGATCGATCCTGACGATATCGCGGGCGATGCCCGGCTCGAGGAGCTGCGCCGTAAGGGGAAGCGCTACACGCGCGAGGACGTGCGGTACGTCATCGGTCGCCAGCGGATGATGGCCTCGGGCGTCCCGCACCTTTATCACCGGCTCGAGCACGACGGGCAGGTCGAGATACTGACCACGCCCTATTACCACCCGATCCTGCCGCTGATCATCGACAGCCGCAGCGCGCTGCGCGGCGACCCGAACGCGATCATCCCGGATCCACCGTTCGCGTATCCGGACGACGCCGCGTTCCAGATCGAGGAGGCGATGGCATCGCACGAGCGTTCCTTCGGCAAGAAGCCGCGCGGCATGTGGCCGTCCGAGGGCTCGGTCTCGCCGGAGGCGGCGAGCGCGATGTTCAAAGCCGGACTCGACTGGTTCGCTTCGGACGAAGGCGTGCTTGCGCGCTCGGTCGGTATCGAGTTCAAGCGTGACGACGTCGGCGGACTGCTCGAGCCGCAACTGCTGTACCGGCCGTATCGCATACCCGGCGGCGGGACCGCGATCTTTCGCGACCGAGAGATCTCCGATCGCATCGGCTTCCTGTACGGCGACTTGTCCCCGCACGATGCCGTCGGCGACATGATCTGGAAGCTCGAGCGCGCCCGGGAGCGTCTGCCCGACGACGGCGGTCCATACCTCGCCACGATCATCCTCGACGGCGAGAACGCCTGGGAGCAGTACCCGAACAACGGGAACGACTTCCTCCGTTACCTCTATGGCAAGCTGCAGACGGACGAGCGCTTCGAGACGGTGCGCGTCAGCGACTTCCTGGACAAGACACCCGCGAACGTCGAGCTCCCGAATCTGCACACCGGTTCGTGGATCGACGCGACGCTCGGCGTGTGGATCGGCGAGCCCGCGCACGCGAAGGCATGGAGCGCGCTCGAGCGAACTCGCCGTTTCGCGCAGGAGCAGTGGGGCGCGCTCCGCTACATGCCCAAAAGCGTGCGCCAGCCACTCATGGTCGCGGAGGGCAGCGACTGGTTCTGGTGGTACTCGAGCCGCAACTCGAGTCCCGAGGATGCCGTGTTCGACGCGCTGTTCCGCGCGAACCTCGAGGTCGTCTGGTGGTACGCCGGCGCGGAGCCGCCGGACGACATCCGCACCTCGCTCATGGATCCGAATCGTCTCGCGGCCGTCGTGGGGCGAGGCGGCGCCATGCTGCCGGGCGCGCGTGAGCAGTATGGCTAGCGGAGGGCGAACCTGACGCGTCTGGGCGGCATCCTCGCGATCGTCGGTCTCGTCGCGCTGGTCGCGGTGGCGGTGCGGCGACGCGTCGTTCACGCCGCAGCGTCGGGTCCCGCGCGCTGACGGCTCCCCCTCAGCTCTCCCGGACGCCGCTGCTCAAGCGCGGAGCGCGCGCTCGATGTCGTCGAGGTGCTCTTTCCGGTGGATCGCGCGCGAAAGGTTGAACGGAGGGTTCCCCTTCGCCCGGATCTTCGCCAGCATCCCATCGCTCAGCGCCTTGACCTTTGCGTCGGCCTGCTCGGCCAGCCGGACCGCAAGCTGCGCCGCGACACGCGGCGGAAGGGCCAAACAGAGCGGCTTGGCAGCATCGTTCGCGGCGTCGGTGTCCTCGGGCTCGTACGTTGAAGGCTCACCACTGGGTCCCCACTTGTCGAGGAAATAGATCGCTCGCGCATCCCAGTAGCCCACGTGCGCGAGCACCGCGGACACGGTCCAACCACCCGGCATGGGCGTGCTCAGCTCGTCATCGGTGAGCCGCGTGACGAGCGAGCGCAGGCGCTCACGCTCGGCGTCGGTCTCGGCGTCGTGACTCCGATCCACTGACACCCGCTCCTCCTTGTATCGTCCCGATCGTCATGGTCACAAGTACGAGCGCCGTCGGCCGGCTCCTGCCGGCCATCTCGTCGCTGCTGCGACCGCCACCGGAAGATGAGCTCCGAGAATACGGCGGCGTCGGCCTGGTGCGGCGCAAGCGCGTGATCGACGTCGGCTGTGGCGACGGCCGCATGGCCCTCGGATGCGTCCCGTACGCGTCGGAGGTCGTCGGCGTCGATCCCGATCCGGAGGCGATCCGCCTCGCCCGCGTGAAGGCGCGTGAGCTCGGTGCGGCGAACGTGAAGTTCAAGGTCGGCGTCGCTCAGGAGCTCCCGTTCGCGGACGAGCATTTCGACGTGGTGATCCTCTCGTGGACGCTCTGATGCGTTCCACGAGAGGGCATGGTCGATGCCCTGAAGGAAGCCCGGCGGATCCTACGACCGCGCGGACTCCTGGTCGACGCGCGGCCTGACTCGCGCGTCTTCGCGTACGCGGAGCATCGGACCGCGACCACGTACCGCCGGGCCGGCGTCATCGCAACCTCGCGCGAGGAGCTTGCCAACGACCGGACTTCGGACCGGGCGGGGGCGACCGCGGCACTCCAGGGGTGGTTCCGTTCGCTTCGCGCGGGCCGCTTCTGGCACCGCGTGCTCTTCGAGGACCGGCCCGCGATGCAGCGCTACCTCGACGACCACGCGCGCTTCGTCCATCGCGTGCGTTGGACGGCCGATGCGGCGAAACGCCGGCGCTGGGACGCGGACCCGTGGGCGATCAGACGGGCCGTGCGCTACGAGCTCTTCGAGCGGATCTAGCTGGTCAGCGCGAAGGCGGTCTCCCAGACCGACTCGTAGCCCTCGAGGATGCGCGGCCAGGCGAAACGCTTCGCCGTCGCGCGTCCGTCGGTGCGGATGACGCGTCCCAGCTCTGGACGCTCGCGCAGCATGAGATAGGACGCGAGGAGCTCGCGCGGATCGTCGCTCTGCACGACGATGGAGTTCCCGAACGGCACGGCGTAGTCCTCTCCGGTCCGACCGAGGTACGCGATGCCGCCCGAAGCCATCACTTCGAGCCCGACGAGGCCGAACGGCTCTTTCTCGGAGTTCGCGAGCACGCCGTCGGCCGCCGCGTACAACGAACGGAGCGCCTTCTCGTCGATGAAGAAGTCGAGGAACACGATCTCCGCGTTGGTCGTCGCGATCGCGCCCGCGAGATCGCGCGATGTTGCGGTCTGCGGTAGCACCAGACGATCGACGCTCAGGCCGCGCGCGCGAATGCGAGCGCCGACGACGTCGGCGTACGGGCTGTGGCTGCCGCGCATGATGAAACGCGGCCGCATGCCCGCGTCGCGCATCGTGGCGGTCGCGTCGATCGCCCAGAGCCAGCGCTTGTCCACGTCGAACCGCGCGACCTTCACGAACGTGGGCCGGTCGCCGAACGCCTTCCGCAGCGTGGTCACGTCGCTTGGCGGCAACGACTTGAGGTAACGCTCGGCGATCCCGTTCGGCAGGACCGCTGCCTCGACGTCGACCTTCGCGAGCTCCATGCGCATGTAGCGTGAGATGGTCGTGATGGACGCCGCGCGCCGCAGCAGCGGGAAGTCGATCCGGCCGAACCCGTAGGTGTTGTTGGCGTTCCAAAAGAGCGCGGCGGAGCGGTCGCCGCGCACCGATAGCAGCGTCGCGGTGTTGACCGCCGCAGCCGCGGTCTGCCAGTCCTCGAACAGCACGACGCTGCGCTCGCCGCGGGCCGCAGCCTCCGCGATGACCTCGTTCGCCAGATGCGGCGGCACCGTGCGAGAGAAGTCGAGGAACTTTCCGTCCTCGCCGTCATACACGTCGCGCGGGTGATACCGGCTGATCCATTGGCCCCACCGCTCGAGCACCAGGCGCCCGTCGTCGCGTTCCTCCCGTGTCGGCAGTGATGGATCTCCGACGAAGAGGTGATGCACGCGGTGTCCGCGGTCGATCAGCGCGTCGGCGAGGTCGATCATCCGCGTCGCGAGACCGCCCACGAACGAATAGCGGTCTGGACCTTCGAACGCGACGAGAACGACGTGGAACATGAACGCCGATAATGACACGCTCATGAACCGTCTCCAGCACGTCCGTGACGACCCGCAAGCCGTCCGGGCGATGCTCGCCGCCCGTCACGTCGATGCTCCGCTAGACCGCATCCTCGAGCTGGACAAGCAGAGCCGCGAGCTGCGGGCGAAAAAGGAGCTGCTGCAGGCCGAAAGGAACAAGGGCAGCAAGGGCGGACCGCCGACGGACACCGTGAAGGCTCGCATGCGCGAGGTGGGTGAGCAGATCAAGGAGATCGACGCGACGCTTGGCCCGCTCGAAGCCGAGCGCGACGAGCTGGTGCTGTGGATCCCGAACGACATCACCCCGGGCGTGCCGCCCGGAAAGGACGAGCACGACAACCGCGTGGTGCGCGAGGACCCGAAGAACGACCTGGGTTTCCCGGCGAAGCCACACTGGGAGATCGGAGAGGCGCTCGGCATCCTCGACATCCCGCGCGGAGCGAAGCTTTCGGGGTCGCGCTTCTACAACCTGCGCGGCGCTGGCGCGGCGCTGCAGCGCGCGCTCATCGCCTGGATGATCGATCTCAAGGTCGACGCGGGCTTCACCGAGATCTATCCGCCCTTCGTGACGCGCAAGGAGACGCTGATCACATCAGCGCACCTGCCGCACTTCGACGAGAACCTCTATCGGGACGACGACGATGACATCTGGCTCATCCCGACGGCCGAGACGCAGCTCATCTCACAGCATCGTGACGAGACGATCCCGCTCGAGAAGCTGCCGCTGCGCTACGTCGCGTACACGGCCTGCTTTCGCCGCGAGAAGATGAGCGCCGGGCGCGACGTGCGCGGCATCAAGCGCGGCCACCAGTTCGACAAGGTCGAGATGGTCTGCTTCACGCTGCCCGAGGACTCACCGAAGGAGCTCGATCGGCTCACGCAGCTGGCGGTCGACGTCGTGGAGAAGCTGGAGCTGCCCGTGCGGCTCGTGGAGCGCTGCGCAGGAGATCTCGGCTTCGTCGCGATGAAGGGCTATGACGTGGAGACCTGGGGGCCCGGGGTGGGCGAGTGGCTCGAGGTCTCATCGACCAGCGACGGCGGATCGCTGCAGGCCGACCGGGGCGGCATCCGCTTCAAGCGCGACGGCGGCGCCCGCTCGGAGCACCCGCACATCCTCAACGCCTCAGGCGTCGCACTGCCGCGCCTCATGATCGCCGTCATCGAGAACTACCAGCAGCAGGACGGGTCGCTCGTCATCCCGAAAGCCGTGCGCCAGTACATGCGCGGTCGCGAGCGTGTGGCGCCGGGTGAATTCGCGCTCTAGCTTCTATTGCGCGATCGCGCTCCTTAGGACGAGTCGCACGGCAGCCCGTTCAACTGCCCGACGAGCGCGTTCTGGCGGCTTACCAGCGTGTTGTATTGGGATACGAGTAACAGGTAGTTGTTGTATACGGCGGGCGGCGCCCACCGGGGTACTGCGTTTCGATGGCTTTGATCTGGCCACTCAGTGTCGCCAGCTGCGCATCGAGCGCGCTGATCTGCGACCGGAGCGACAGGCTCTGCGTGATGCACGGATCCGGCGCGGGTGGCGGGAAGCTTGCGAAGCCGAGGGCGACCATCTCTCGGTCGCTGAAGCGGTTCGGACAGCTGACCACTGAGCCGAAGGTCACGCACGTGACCGGGTCGGTCATGAGCCCGTATTTGTCGACACCGTAGAGACCGGGACTCGGCTGCTTCGTCAGCCAATGGCCGGTGTCGTTCGCGTCCGAACCGTGGCAGCACCAAACGTGACCGAGCTCATGGAGAGCGACGGCAACGTTGTTCTCAACGGTCCGCGGGCAAGAGAAAGGCGGCGCCTCGCGACACCCGCGCTCATCCGATACGAAGATCAGTATGTCCTGCGAATCGTCTCCCAGCGACGTTCGGTGGACAGACGTGCCTACTGCCGCGATGACGAACATCGTGATATCCGCGGATAGGTCATCGACCTGCAGCGAGCCCATGCCGCGCGTCGCGGACTTCCACTCCGTCGCGAGCGTTGACTTGATCCTTGCGAAGGATGCGTCGCGAAGCGGGACAAGGGAAGGATCCGGGTTGATCTGCTCGCGCGGCGGCATGTCGGTCGTTACCCGGACCGTCAGCGACGACGCGACGATCGGATGGGTGGGGATCGTGAAATTGCCGGTCTTCGTCTCACTCGCCGTGTCGCCCTGGCACCGCACCGTGTAGCCGGCAGTCCCTGAAGGGACGCGGGGAGCCGAATAGGTCCAGGTGACGAAACCGTCCGCACCGGCGCTCTGTCCGGTGAGCGTATCGGGCGGAGTGTCGCCGTACACGCCACCCGCGACGCGAAGACTCGCCTGGCAACGAGCGCCCGGGACCGTGCGAACGGACAGCAGCCCGTACTTCGAGTCGGTGACGCTGATCGGCAGAGGCGTAGTCGTCGTCGGCGCCGGCACTGACGCGTCTACGGTCGGATCGGTTGTCGCGCCCGGTAGGGAAGCGCACGCCGCGACGAGAGCAGACAGCGCAGACGCGAGGACAAACGCGCGCGAACTAGGACCAGACATCGGCACTTCAGGCTAACGCTCGCCTGTCCCGATCTGGTGTCTACAGGCCGAGCTCGAAAGCTCGCTGGAAACGCCTCAGGCGGGGGGTTGACACGTCCGGCCGGGCGGCGCGTTCCGCATCGGCATGCGGCCCGCTGACCAGAGCCCGGAAGGATTCGTCCTCGACGGCAAGTACCGTGAGGTCATCACGTGGGGCAGTGCGGTGTAGCTGATGCCTTCGGTGGCCTTCGGCGCAGCCGCCTTGATCGTCTTGAGGAGGTTGGTCAGCGCAGCGCGCTTGTCCTTCGGCGCCGCCGCGAGGTAGTCATCGACGGTGTTCGTGGAAGCTCACGCCGATCGTGGTCTGCGAATGCTCGAGATTCGCAGCACTCGCCGCGCGTTCCCCTCGTAGAGTTGCGCGCGTTCTCCCTCACTGATATCGAGCGCCTCACAATCCGCGATGGTGTCGCGGATGAACTGCGGGCCCTTCTCGGGATCGAACGGCATGTCGGAGCCAAAGAGGACGTGGTCGATGCCGAAGAAGGCGAGCGCGCACTCGACAGCGTGCGGGGCGCCGAAGAGCGCCGTGTCGCCATAGAACATCTTGTAGTAGTCGAAGGGCCGCTTCTTCAATGACCGCGCCACCGCGGCGAGGTCCTCGTCCGGCGTGCGCGCGCCGAGCTGGTCGAGGCCTGGTCCGATCCTGCCGGCGAAGTGCGGCACCATCCCGCCGCCGTGGTGCGTGAGGATGCGCAGGCCGGGATATCGGTCGAGGTGTCCGGAGAAGATGAGCCGCGACATGAAGATCGCTGTCTCGTACGGCCAGCCGAAGACCCACCACAGCTCGAACTTCGAACTGCGCTCGCCGGCGTAGTCCGGGAACGTCGCGGTGCGCGCCGGGTGGACCCAGATCGCCCGGTCGAGCGCGGCCATCTTCGCGAAGAACGGCTCGAAGCGCGGATCGTCGAGTGGCCGGCCCGCGACGTTGGTGAAGATCTGTACGCCGAGCGCGCCGAGCGTGCCGATCGCCCGGTCGATCTCGTCGAGCGCGCTGTCGACGTCGTTCATCGGCAGCGATGCGGCGAAGCCGAGGAAGCGGTCGGGGTGTCGCGCGACGAGCTCGGCCATCTCGTCGTTCGCCAGGCGCGCGAGGTCGCGCGCGAGCCGTGCATCGCCGAGCGCCTCGATCGGCGGCGAGGCGAGCGTCAGCACCTGGACGTAGTCCTCGAAGCGATCCATCACGCGGAAGCGCGTTTCGAGGTCGTATAGGGAGGGGATCGCGGCGACGCGCTTCTGCATATACGCCGCCGGACCGGAGACGACCGCACTCATACGATCGAAGTAGCGCTTCGGCAGGATGTGTGGAAAGGCGTCGATCTTCACGTCGGCGCAGCATAGTGTCGCTCGTCGGAAGTCCGACTCCGCGTACCTGCTATCGTCCGCGCCGTGAGACGCGGAGGCGGGCTTGTCATCGCGGTCACGCTCCTCAGCGCCGCGTGCGGCGGTACCTCCGGCCCGGTGGCCACGCAGCCCGCAGGCGCCGCGTCTGCCACCGTCGCCGCAGCGACGCCGCCGCCCCAGGTGACGGTGAAGGTCGGCTACATCGGCCTGCTCTCCGACGCGGGCATCTTCATCGCACAGGACAAGGGCTACTTCGCGGCGGAAGGCATCACCAACGAACTGACGAAGTTCACCACCGCGGCGGACGAGATGCCGCTCCTCGCCGCGGGCCAGCTGGACGTGGGCTCGGGCGGCTTCAACCCCGCGCTGGTGAACGGCGTGGCCCAGGGACTGCCGCTGCGGCTCGTGGCGGATAAGGGCTCGGGCCCCAAGGGCCAGGGCTTCAACGTGCTGCTCGCGCGCAAGGACCACTTCGACTCCGGAGCGATCAAGACCCTCGCCGACCTCAAGGGCAAGACCGTGGCGATCGAGTCGATGGCCTCGGTCGTCGCGTACCAGCTCGACCGGGCACTCGCGAAGGTAAACC
>JANNUM010000332.1:0-2152 GCA_031395235.1 Chloroflexota bacterium | reverse complement strand
CGGTCGATGAAGCGCTCGTAATGCCCCAGATCCAGATCGCTCTCCGCGCCGTCCTCGGTGACGAATACCTCGCCGTGCTGATACGGCGACATCGTTCCGGGGTCGACGTTGAGGTACGGGTCCATCTTCAGCGACGCGACCGTGAGCCCGCGCGCGGCGAGGATCCGCCCAAGTGAAGCTGCGGTGATGCCTTTACCGAGAGAGGAGGTGACCCCGCCCGTCACGAACACGAACTTCGGCACCCTCAAGTGACCTCCGGGGTTTTTCTAATGGTAGCGGACAGAGTCACTCCGGTCCGAATGGCAGTGAATGAAGCACGATGAGACGCGGCCGTTCGCTTCCGGCGCGTGCCGGTGCGGACTCCATCGGGGTGGGCTCTTCGATGCGACAGTCGTCGAGCCGTCCGTCGAAACGCAACGCGCGAAAGCGCGCGTCGCGGAGCTCACCGATCTCACCGGCGTGCTCGACGATCGCGACGATGCGCGGCCGCAGCCAGCGCATCCCGGTGCGCAACGCCAGCGGCGTCGCAAACGGCGAGGCGTCGGCGGTGAAGTCGCGCGTCGCCTCATCCAGCCAGCGGCCGAGATACGGCGGTACGTAGGCCTCGCCGACGTACGAGAGCACGTCGCCCGTGTACATCCCGCAAAGGGCGCGGATCGCGCCGCGCCGCTCGTCCTCGACGAGCCCGCCCAGCACCACGTCGGCGCGTGGGGTGACATGGCACTTGAGCCAGTCCCCGCTGCGCGTGCCAGGGATGTAGGGGCTATCGCGGCGTTTCGCGACGATTCCCTCGAGCCCGTATTCGGCGACGACATCGAGGAACGGTTCGCCGTCCTCCGCCAGGTGTTCGGGTACGGCGACCGAGCGGCTGCGGATGCCGAGGGCGGTGAGCCGGCGGCGCCGCTCCTCCAGTGGCCGGCCCAAGAGAGGCCGATGCGCCTCGTACAATAGATCGAACGCGACGAAGACGGGGCCGCGCCCGCGTTTGGCGGCCTTTGGGCCGAGCCGGCCCGTCAGCAGGTCGTAGCTGGGGCGGCCGCGCGAGTCGCACACGACGATCTCGCCGTCGAGCACCGCGCCCTCCGGAACGGGTATCTCCGCGAGCTCCGGCACCAGCGGCAGCAGGTCACCACCGGCGCGGTCAGCGATGCGCAGACGTCCGCGGTCCATCGACGCGAGGGCACGGATCCCGTCCCACTTCAGCTCGAAAAGGTGGTCGGGCGAGTTGAACGCGCCCGCCGCGAGGCGCGGTCGCATCGGCGCGAGATCGCGTGGGAGCGCGGCCGGCGTGTCGCCGACTTCCAGGAGTGTGGGTTGCTCGCTGCCCGGCGAGCGCGTATCACGACGCACTCGCCGAGCATATCGAGCGGATCTTGCTTAGGACGCCTTCTTCCGCGCGCTCTTCTCGCGCGCAGTCGTCTTCTTCCGGCTGACGAGCGACTCGTGACCACCGCGGCTTGCGCGGCCGCGGGTGGCTTCGCCCTTCTTCGCCTTCTCGACCGACGCCTTGAGCGCTGACATGAGGTCCACGACCGTCGTTTCGGCCTCCGGCTCGGGCGCCTCGATGACCTGGCGCTTCTCGACCTTGGCCTCGACGACCTCCATGAGCGCTTTCTTGTACTCGTCCTTGAACTCGCCGGGCTCGAACTCCATCGCCATCATGCCGACGAGGTTCTCGGCCATCTTCGCCTCGGCCGGGCTCACCTTCACGTCCTCCGCGAGCTCCAGCTCCTCGGTCGAACGGATCTCGTCGGGCCAGTGCAGCGTGTTCATGACCAGAACGCCGTCGTGCGCGCGCACCGACACCAGCCGCTCCCGGTCGCGCAGCGCGAACTTCGCGATCGCAACGCGCTCGGTCTTCTCGAGTGTCTTCTTCAGGAGGGCGTACGGCTTGGCCGCGGATTTCTCGGGCTCGAGGTAGTACGCGGACTGGTAGTAGAGCTCGCCCGGGAGCTCCTTGTCCTCGATGAAGCCTGCGATGTCGATCGCCTTGCTGCTGTGTAGGGGCAGCTTGTCGAGGTCCGCGTCCTCGAGCTCAACGTAGCTGCCCTTCTCGTACTCGTAACCGCGAACGACATCGCCCCAAGCGACCTCGTGATCCCCTTCCGGGCACCAGCGCTTGTTCTTGATGCGCGCCTTGTGCTCAGGACAC
>JANNUM010000320.1:0-4508 GCA_031395235.1 Chloroflexota bacterium | reverse complement strand
TCCGCTGGGCTGACCAGCACGCGCATCGCCGCGAGCGCCGCGGGGATGATCTGCTCGGGGCGGGAGATCCGGTCGATGTAGCGCGAAACTGGGCGGAACACGTCGTTCACCGAGACGTCCCCGGCCCAGGGGACCTCGAGCTGCTGCAAGACCGGGTCAGGTGCGCGCGAGGAGAACACGTCTCCCGGCAGGAGAAGGACGGGGATCCGGTTGACCGTCGCGAGCGCGGCGCCGGTGACCATGTTGGTGGCTCCGGGGCCGATCGACGTCGTGCACGCGAAGGTCGCGAGCCGGTCGCGCATCTTCGCGTAGCCGCACGCGGCGTGGACCATCCCCTGTTCGTTGCGGGCCTGGTAATAAAGGAGATCGTCGGGACGCTCGTGGAGCGCCTGTCCGATACCGCCGACGTTGCCGTGACCGAAGATGCCCCAGCAGCCGGCGAAGAAGCGCTGCTCGATCCCATCGCGCTCGACGTACTGGCTCGCGAGGAATCGCACCAGCGCCTGCGCCATCGTGAGCCTCATCGCGGAGTGCGTACAGTACAACCTCCGACGATGATCACACCGCGCAGTCGCATCGGCACCGCCCCGATCAGCTGGGGCGCTTGTGAGATCCCGAAGTGGGGCGATCTGCTTCCGTATGCGCAGGTGCTCGACGAGATGGCCGCGTTCGCGTACCTGGACGAGGTACTCGCGGCATGATCGGCGTGGGTGTCATCGGTGTCGGTCTCATGGGCCGCCGTCACGCCGAGAACGTCGCGCGCGCCGGCGGCGCAAGGCTTGTCGCCGTGCACGACGCCAACACGTCCGTCATGGAGCGCGTCGCCGGCGAGCTGGGCGCGAAGGCATGCGGATCCGTCGACCAGCTCCTTTCACACGACAGCGTCGACGCGGTGGTCGTCGCCTCGCCTGCGCGCACGCACGAGCAGCACGCCGTCGCGGCTCTCGCGGCGTGGAAAGACGTGCTCCTCGAAAAACCGATCGCTCCTACGCTCGACGCGGCCGACCGCATCCTCTCGGCCGCCGGAGCGTCGGGGGCGCGGCTCCAGATCGGATTCATGCGCCGATATGACCCCGCGTACGCGGAGGCCGCTTCCGTCGTGCGCTCCGGAAAGCTCGGCGAGGTGCGCTTCTTCAAAGGAGTTGACCGCGACCGGGACGCGCCCTCCGGCGCGGCCGGCTCGCTGCCGCGGAGCGATATCTTCGCCGAGTCGGCGATCCATGATTTCGACATCGCGCGCTGGTTCACGGGCGATGAGGTCGCCGGCGTGCGCGCGACCGCGCTGACCTTGGCCCCCGACGCGCCCGGTCCTGACCTCGCGCTCGCCGACCTCCGCTTCGTCGGCGGTGCGGCGGCGAATGTCGAGACGTACCGTGGCGCGCGGTACGCCTACGATATCCGCGCGGAGATCGTCTGCAGCGAAGGGACCATCTGTGTCGGTGGCCTCGGGCAGCGGTCGGTCGAGGTCCTGCTTCCAGGCGGCGGTCGGCACGATCTGTTTCCGGGATTCCTCGAGCGCTTCGCCGACGCATATCTCCTCGAGCTGCGCGACTTCCTCGGCGGCGTCAAGGAGCGGCGTCCTCCGCGGGTCAGCGGCGAAGACGGCCGTCGCGCACTGGCGATCGCTCTCGCCTGCGATCGCGCGTGCGACGATCGCCGTGAGGTCGTGCCATGAGCATCGAAACCTATGTACTCGGCCGTGTCGGCGCGGATCTCTACCCGCAACAGATCAACACGCCGCTCGAGGAAGTACGCACGTTCGAGCGCTTCTGGGCGGCTCTGCCGGCAACGTCGCCGCGACGAGCTCTTCGGGGTGGTCGGTCCGTGGCGTCGGCGTGCGCTGGTCCGCGCTGACCGCGCCGGTTGCCGTGACGATCGCGCTCGCGAGCTTCGTGCCGCCGATGTCGATGGCGAGCACCCGTCTCACGCGAGCGGACGCCCCTCCGCCGCGATGAGATCGAGCACGAGGCACGACCATCCGAAGTCCACCGCGCCCTGGCCCTCGGCGCTCCGCGGGTCGTAGAACTCGCGGATCCCGCTCTTTGCGACCATCGCGAAGGTGCGCTCCGCCAGCTCGCTCGCGACCTTTGTGTATCCGTGCGTGCGAAGCCCGTGATAGAGGTACCAGTTCACATTGATCCAGGTGGGGCCGCGCCAGGTCGTTCGCGTCGTCCAGCCGGGATCGAAGCTAGGCTCGCTCGCGGCGACGCTCGGGATCGGGTACGGAAGCCAGAACTCGCGCTCGTTGAGCAGATGCTCCTCCACCAGGCGCTTCGCGATCCCCGGGTCGAGGTCGGCCAGAACGAGCGGGAAGAGCGACGAGAACGTGAGCACGCGCGACCGTTCCTCGTCCCATCCGTCGAGATCCCAGAACGCGCCGGCGCGATCGTCCCAGCACTTCTCCTGCAGCGCGCGCACGACGCGACGCGCGCGCGCTTCGAGCTCGCGCGCTTCGACGTCGGGAAAGCCGACCGCGCGGCACAGCCCGCCGAGTGCGCGCAGGCCGTCGGCGTAGATGACGTTCACCATGACGTCTTCCCAGACGAAGACGTCGAGGGCGAGAAGACGCGCGGGATCCGAGCGCAGTGGCTCGTACGCGTTGAACAGGCGCCGCATCGAGTGCTGCAGCTGCGGCAGGGTCTCGGCCGGCCGCTCGCCGGACACGCCCATGCGGCGGTCGTACTTGGGGCTCGCGTCGAGACCGGACTCGTCCGGCTGGATGATCGCGACGAGCGCGTCGTCATCGGGATCCCGGTACGCCTTCAGCCAGCGGAAGAAGCGGAGGATCGGCGGCAGCACCTCGCGGACGAACGCGACGTCGCCGGTCGCCTCGAAGATCCGCGCGACCGCGCGCGCGATCACCGGCGGCTGGATCGTCGCGGTGTAGTACGGATGCGCGAGCGTGATCGAGTACTCGCGCAGCGCCGCCTCGTGAGCGCTCTTCTCCCACAGGAGCATGTGGGGGATGAAGCCGTCCGGCTGTGCCCCCTGGAGCAGGCAGCGCAGCTCCTGCTTGGCGAGCTCGGGATCGACGTGCAGGAGGGCGATCGCGTGAAAGGCGCTGTCCCAGAACCACTGGAACGGATAGGTCGCCCCGGACGGGCAAACGAAGTCGTAGCGGCGGCCGTCCCACTCCGAGGCGCCGCGCTGGCGGTTCGCCGCGAGCACGCGTCGCGCGTCGGCCGCGATCGCGCGCGTATCGGTTGGCATGGAGGCGGATTATCGCTTCACGGTCCCCTCACGGCCCGCGCGCACCGCCGTGCGTATGATTCGATCCTGTAAGGGCGGCCGTCGATGCGAGTTACCGTCATCAGGTGGCCGCGCACAGAGGGGAGCGATCGAAACGATGGATACACGAGCGCGAATGCGCATCTCGAGACGGACCTTCCTCAAGGCGACCGCGGCCACCGGTGTCATCGTGGCGTGCGGACCGGCGACGACCCCGCCCGCCGCGACCGGTTCGGCGAAGGCCGGTCTCACGGGCACCATCACCGTCTCGTACCCGGACGAGCTCGGCCTCAAGCCGAAGTACGTCGACAAGGCCGCTGCGGATCTGAAGGCGAAGTACTCCGGCCTCGACGTGAAGGTCGACCTGCAGAAGATCCCGAGCGGCGACTACTACACGAAGCTCCTGCTCGCCCTCTCCGGCGGAGGCGACGTGCCCGACGTCATCCACGTCGGCGGCGACCGTATCGGCGAGCTCGCGGATGCCGGATACATCGAGCCTCTCGACAAGTACGTCTCCCAGTGGGAGGACTGGAAGAACTACCCGGACTCCATCAAGGGCGGCGTCAGCTACCAGGGCAAGGTCTGGGCGATCCCCTACGGCCTCGACACGCGCTGGCTCTACATCCGCCGAGAGGTGATGGAGAAGGCCGGGCTCGGTGCCGAGTGGACGCCGAAGAACGTCGACGACATCCTCACCGCGGCCAAGGCCGTGAAGGACAAGGTCAGCGGGGTGATCCCGTATGCGCTCTACGCGGGCGCGGCGGGCGACAGCGGAACCGCGAACCACGCGTTCGTCCCGCTCGTGTGGGCGTACGGCGGCGACGTCGTCGACAAGAGCGGCAAGTGGATCGGCGACAGCCCGGCGATCCGCAAGGCGCTGGACTACTACGCACGCGCCTACAGCGGTGGCCTGGTGCCGAAGGAGATCCTCACCACCACGAAGCCGTGGACCGCGATGCGCGAGAGCGAGGGCAAAGGCACGCTCGCGATGCTCTTCGAAGGCGGCTGGGTCTACGGCGGATGGAACAAGGCGCCGTTCGATCCCGCGGCGACGCAGAAGAACGTCAACTACGTGCTGCACCCGACCGCGAGCGGCGGCCCGTCCTTCACCATCGGCGGCCCGGGCACGGTCTGGTACGTCACGGCGAAGAGCAAGAACAAGGACGCCGCGTGGGCCTTCATCGCGCAGTGGAACAACAAGGACACCGTCGCGAAGCTCAACATCGAAGACCCGCATCCCGTCGCGCGCACCGACTCGGCGGAGGTGCCGGAGTTCAAGG
>JANNUM010000310.1:0-4869 GCA_031395235.1 Chloroflexota bacterium | reverse complement strand
TCGCGATCCGCCGCGGCGGGAAGTTCGTGACACAGACGACGAGCCGGCCAACGAGATCGTCTTTCTCGTACCACTGGCGCACGGCCGCGGACGACCGACGCGTGCCGTACGCGCCGAAGTCGATGATCAGCTTGTAGCTCGGGTTGCGCGCCTCCGGGAAGTCCTCGACCGCGAGGACGCGTCCGACGCGCATCTCGATCTTCTGGAAGTCATCCATGGTCGCCACGTCCCTATCATCGGACGTATGAGCGATGTCTTCCACCGCGCCACCGACTGGGAGATCGTCGCCCCAACCCGCGTGCTACGCGTCACGTGGGACGATGGCAACGTGAGCGAGTACGCGTGGGGGCCGCTGCGACGCGCCTGCATGTGCGCGTACTGTCATGGGGAAGGCGCGTATAAGGGCGAGGTGAACGAGGACACCCGCTTCACGGAGGAGCAGACGACCTTGAAAGAGGTATTCCCCGTGGGCCGCTACGGTCTGACGCCGTCGTGGGGCGACGGTCACGACACGGGCATCTACACCTTCAAGATGCTCCGGCGCGCTTCGGGCCTGGAATGAGCGAGATGAAGCAGGCGTTATGAAGTTCTTCACGAAGAAGGCAGACCTTCCCGCGGAGACGGCCGCACGCGTCCCGCCCGGCCAGTACCTCACGGAGAAGTGGCCGGTGCTGCACTACGGCCCGGTGCCGCCGTGGAGTCCGAAGACCTGGGACTTCCGCGTATTCGGGAACGTGGAGAACGAGATCAAGCTCAACTGGGAAGATTTCCAGAAGCTCGATCAGACCGCGGTCCAGGCGGACATGCACTGCGTGACCACGTGGTCGCGCCTCGACCAGAAGTGGGAAGGCGTGCCGTTCTCGAAGATCGTCGAGCTCGCCAAGCCGAAGCCAGACTCCAAGTTCGTCATCGCGCACTCGGAGTACGGCTTCACGGCGAACACGCCGATCGAGCACTGCCTGCGGGACGACTGCCTGATCGCGCTACGGGCGAACGGTGCGCCGCTCACCGCGGAGCACGGGTCTCCCGCGCGTCTCGTCGTGCCGCGTCTGTACGCCTGGAAGAGCGCGAAGTGGCTGCGCGGGATCGAGTTCTCGGACGTCGACAAGTCCGGGTTTTGGGAGCGCAACGGGTACAACAACACCGGCGACCCCTGGAAAGAGCAGCGTTACTGGGGCGACGAGTAACTAGGCCGCCCCCCGCTCCGGCGCCTCCACTGGGTCGTAGTGCGCGCGGAAGAAACGGATGATCTGCGCCTGATCGACGGTCGGTAGCTTGTACAGCCAGCTCCACGCGGTGAGCGCGACCTTCGCGTCCTTCAGGTCGGGATAGGGCTCGAGGATCACCTTCGGGAATCCGCTGGACTGGAGCTGACGCACGGTGCTCTTGACCTGCTCGAGCTCGGCCGCGGTGAGATTGTTGTAGGCGATCACGATCCCGCCGTGCTCGAGGTTGTGCGTCGTCACCTCATTCGGAAGCGTCGTGTCCTTGATGCCCCACGGCGCTGGGGCCGCCGGCTGGGCCCAGTGCTGGCCGGATGTCGGCGGCACCGAGTTGTACGTCCCTCGCTGGCCGCTCGGGATGTGCTCGGGGCTGAGCGCCTCGAGCTTCGTGCCGACGGTCTGCCCCGCGGTGTCGAACTCGCTCGAGGTCACGTCGACCGCCGCCGGCGGCGCGTCGAACGCGCCCAGAGAGCGCCCCAGCAGGATCAGCGCGACGACGCCGACGACCACGCCCAGCACGATCCACCCCTGGCCGATTTTCCGCCGGGGCGCTTGACCGCCGCCACTGTTGCGGCGCCGCTGCTCCCGGGTGCGTTCTCGCTCTCGCCGTTCGCGGCGTGTCGTGACCGTCATTTCCTTCAGGATACCTAGACTTGACGAAGTGACGGTTCGAGTCCGATTTGCGCCCTCCCCCACCGGCTCGCTTCACATCGGAAGCGTCCGCACCACTCTGTACAACTACTTCTTCGCCCGTCAGAACGGCGGGAAGCTGATCCTGCGGATCGAGGACACCGACCAGGACCGCCTCGTGGCCGGAGCGATCGACTCGATCTACGACGGGCTCGCCTGGCTGGGCGTGACGTGGGACGAGGGCCCGCGTGAGGGCGGTCCGCACGCCCCGTACATCCAGTCGGAGCGCCTAACTCTCTATCAGACGCACGCGCAGGAGCTCGTCGACGGCGGCGCCGCCTACTTCTGCTTCTGCTCGAAGGAGCGTCTCGCCGCGATGCGCGCGCAGCAGTCAGCACGCAAGGAGATCACGCGTTACGACCGCTTCTGTCGGCGCATCGATCCGAAAGAGGCGGCCGAGCGTGCGAAGACCGAGTCCCACGTCGCCCGTCTCAAAGTGCCGGACGATGGGACGATCGCCATCGACGACCTCGTGTACGGACATATCGAGTGGCCCGTGAACACCATCGAGGATCAGGTGCTCCTGAAGTCCGACGGCTTCCCCACCTACCACCTCGCCGTCGTGATCGACGATCACGTCATGGGCATCACGCACGTCTTCCGCGGCGAAGACTGGCTGCCCTCGACGCCGAAGCATCTCCTCATCTGGCGCGCGTTCGGTTGGGAGATCCCACCGCACGCGCACGTGCCGAACGTGCTCGGCCCCGATGGCAAGAAGCTCGCGAAGCGCCACGGCGCCACGAAGGTGGAGGAGTTCAAGGCGCAGGGCTATCTGCCTGCGGCGATGGTGAACTACCTCGCGCTCATCGGCTGGGCACCCGGTACCGAGGAAGAGATCTTCGGGGTGGACGAGCTGATCCAACGGTGGCGCATGGACCAGGTGCAGCGCGCCGGCGGGAAATGGGACCGCGCTCGTCTCGACTGGTTCAACGGCATCTACACCCGCAAGCTTTCACCGGACGAGCTGCTGCGCGAGCTCGAGCCGTTCCTTCCCGCGCAGTGGGACCGCGCGCTGGTGCGGAAGACCATACCGCTGATCCAGGAGCGTATGCATACGCTCGTGGAGGGGCGCGATCAGATCGCGTTCTTCTTCACCGACCGCCTCGAGTACGACCGGTCCGTTCTCGTCGGAAAGAACCGGCAGCCCGAGGAGATCGAGCGGGCGCTCACGAAGTCGACGGTGGCCCTGCGGTACGCGCAGCCATTCACATCGCAGACGATCGAGCACGGCCTCCGTGGCATCGCGGACGAGATGGGCTGGAAGGTCAAGGAGTTCACCGAGCCGATCCGCGTCGCGGTCACCGGGAGCACCAAAGGTCCGCCGCTATGGGAGTCGCTGGAGCTGCTCGGAAGAGAGAAAACGCTCGCGCGCATCGAGCGCGCCGAGGCGCTGCTCAACGGTAGAGGTCCGAGCTAGATGGCCACACTCGCACGACGCGTCGGCTTGGGTCTCAATGCACGTGGTGATGTTGCGGAGACGGTCGCGTGGGCCGAGCGCGCACGATCGGCGGGGCTCGAGTCGATCTGGTTCCACGACTCGTACTTCGAGCGCGACGCCATCACCTACGCGACCGCGGTCGCGTCGCAGGTCGAGGACATCAAGATCGGTCTGGGCGCTCTCAACCCGTTCACGCGCCATCCCGTCCTCATCGCGATGACCGTCAGCGCGCTCGATGAGATGGCCCCGGAGCGGATCCTCCTCGGGCTCGGCTCGGCGCTCCCCCTGCGCCTCGGCCAGATGGGCATCCCTTACACGCCGGACGACGCCGTCACGAAGTCGAGCGAGGCGATCGACACGCTGCACACGCTCTGGAAGGGCGAGCGCATGCCGTCGGGGAAGCCGGGCCTTCCGCCGCTCCAGCCGATGTTCCCGCCGGTGCACCGCGTGCCCATCTACCTCGCGGGCTACCGCTCCCCGGTGATGGTGCTCGCGGGACAGAAGGGCGACGGCTATCTGGCGCGACCCGCGGAGTCGATCCCCGGCCTCAAGAAGCTGCTGCGCGTAATGAACAAGGCCGCGCGCGAAGCGGGTCGCGATCCGAACGACCTCGACGTCGCGGGCTATCTGCTCGCGCTCGTCGCCGACACTCGGCGCGACGCGCTCAACCGCGCGAAGCGCGAGCCCTTCGTGATCTTCATGATGAGCATCCTCTCGGATGTGACGCTGAAGCGCGCGGGTTTCGATCCTGAGCTGCGCGACCGCATCGCGGTTGCCTGGCGCAAGGAGGACTACACGACGGCCGGTGAGCTCACTCCCGACGATCTGCTCGACGCGTTCATCCTCTGCGGAACGCGACGCGAGATCGCGGATCGCGCCTGGGAGTACCACGAGGCGGGCATGGACCTTCCGATCCTGCAGCCCGTCGTGCAGGACGAGGATCAGGTCGCGGCGATCCTCGACGCGGCCATCCTCTACGGGTCCGGCGAAGCGGGCACGGTCGGGGCACGCGCCGCGCTGGGCGCTCAGCGAAAGACCGCGGCGGCAAGCCTGCGCGACCGCATCGGAGCGTACTGGGAGATCGCGCGGCCGTTCTCGTTCACGGCATCGACCGTGCCGGTCGCGGTCGGCGGCGCGCTCGCGGCGGTCGAAGGTCTCTTCGACTGGACGCTGTTCCTGGTGTCGTTGTTCGCCGGCGTCCTGCTGCACATCGGGACCAACGTCACCAACGAGATCTACGACGTCCGGAAGGGCGTGGACACGATCGTCTCGCCGCGCGCGAGCCACGCGATCGTGAAGGGACGTATCACCGACCGCGAGGCGTATGTCATGGCCATCGCCGCGTTCGCGGTCGCGTTCGCGCTCGGGGTGTATCTCGTCTCGGTCCGCGGTTGGCCGGTCGTCGCGCTGGGGCTCGCCGGGCTAATCGGCGGGTACACGTACACCGCGCCGCCGTTCCAGTACAAGTTCAGCCCCTACGGCATCCCGCTCGTCTTCATGCTCATGGGTCCACTGATG
>JANNUM010000263.1:0-1631 GCA_031395235.1 Chloroflexota bacterium | reverse complement strand
TTCATCCTGTGCTTGATCAGCGTCCAGTGGGTGCTGTGGGGATACACACTGGCTTTCGGCCCGGACATCGGCGGTCTCATCGGTGGCCTGGATTGGCTCGCTCTCCGCGGGGTCGGCATGGAGCCGAACGCTGACTACGCGGCCACCGTGCCGCACCAAGCCTTCATGGTCTTCCAGATGATGTTCGCGGTGATCACGCCGGCGCTCATCACCGGCGCGTTCGCCGAGCGCAAGCGCTTCAAGGCCTTCGTCGTCTTCACCCTGCTCTGGGCGACGCTGGTGTACGACCCGGTCGCGCACTGGGTCTGGGGCGTCGGCGGCTGGCTACGGATGCTCGGCGCTCTCGACTTCGCGGGCGGCACGGTCGTGCACATCACGAGCGGCGTCTCGGCGCTCGTCGCCGCACTGGTGCTCGGTCGGCGCAAGGGTCTCGGCAGCGAGCCGATCGAGCCGCACGACGCGACAATGACCGTGCTCGGCGCGTCTCTGCTCTGGTTCGGTTGGTTCGGATTCAACGCCGGCAGCGCACTGACCTCCGGCGGGCTCGCCGCGAGCGCCTTCGTCGTGACCAACACGGCGGCGGCGATGTCGGCCCTTACGTGGATGACGGTCTCGTGGCTCCACAAAGGCGCTCCCAGCGTGCTCGGCGCGTCGGCTGGCGCGGTGGCCGGCCTCGTCGCGATCACGCCCGCGTCAGGCTATGTAGACGTCTCCGCTGCGATCGTCATCGGCCTCGGCGCCGGCACGATCTGCTACCTGGGCATCCAGCTCACGAGACGGCTGCGCGTCGACGACGCGCTCGACGTCTTCGGAGTGCACGGCGTGGGCGGCGCGTGGGGCGCGCTTGCGACCGGCCTCTTCGCCAGCAGCGCCGTGAACAGCGCCGCGGCGAACGGTCTCATCAACGGCAACCCGGCGCAGCTTGGCATCCAGGCGGTGGCCGTTGCCGCCGTCATCGCCTACGCGGCCATCATGACGTTCGTGATCCTGAAGGTCATCAACCTCTTCGTCGCGCTGCGCGTGCCCGAGCAGGACGAGGTCCTCGGTCTCGACGCGTCGCAGCACCGCGAAGCCGCTTACACGATCTAAGGTCGAAGGAGGAAAGACAGATGGAGTTCATCGCATTCGGGTCCTTCGCCATCCTCGTAGTCGCGTGGCTCGTCGCTCCGTCGAACAAGGGCGAGATCGTGGCGATCGAAGAGGTCAAGAGGGCGGCGTAACCCATCCAGCAGTACACTCGAAACGACAACTTAATACGACGGGGGAGCGCCCGGAGAGGGCGCTGAGAGTGCGGACAGCCGCAGACCCCAGTACCTGATCTGAGTAATGTCAGCGTAGGGAGTCGGAACGCGTGAGAACTCGCTGCGGCGCTCGGATGCGCCGCTTTTGTTTTTCCGGCGAATGAAAGCCGTGGTGATCGCACACGGCGACGTCGATCCGCGCGACCGCGCGCACCTTGAGGGCGCGGATCTGATCGTGGCGGCGGACGGCGGCACGCTTGCGCTCGAGCAATGGGGCGTCGTCCCTCACGCCATCGTTGGCGATCTCGACTCGCTCGGGACGAAGCGCGCACGCGATTACCGCGCGCGAGGCGTCACCGTGGTCCAGTTCTCGCCGGAGAAGGACAAGTC
>JANNUM010000236.1:0-2790 GCA_031395235.1 Chloroflexota bacterium | reverse complement strand
AATCGTTCGCGATCCAGGCGGGTCGCGAGATCCGCGTCATCGTGAAACCCGAGCAGATCGACGACCTCTCGGCGGCGCGTCTGTCGCGCGATATCGCGCAGAAGATCCAGGAGTCACTGCAGTACCCCGGACAGATCAAGGTGACGGTCATACGCTAAACGCGCGCGGTCGAGTACGCCATGTTGGTCTTGCTAGCGTGAGGGTTCGCGTGGCGCGACCGAAACCCTCTCTACGCGCGGAACCCCATCCCATCGGGCTGGGGATCCCCCGTGCGCGGGGGCCCTCGGTCGCGCACCCGCTCACCCTCACTTCCTCTCTCTTCCTTGCTCGTACTCGTCGCGCTCTGCGTCTCGCTGGTTCCCTTTGAGGATTCTCTTCGTTGGCGATGTAGTCGGACGGCCCGGACGGAATGCCGTCGCGGCCCTCCTGCCGAAGATCCGCGCGGAGCGCGGGATCGACTTCGCGATCGTGAACGGCGAGAACGCCGCAGGCGGCGCGGGACTGACGGCGGACATCGCGCGCGAGCTGAACGCCAACGGCGCGGACGTCGTGACGAACGGGAACCACGTCTGGGACCAGAGGCAATTCCTCAACGACATCGAGCTGCTCCCGTTCGCGATCCGGCCGATCAACCTCGCGCCGGGCAATCCGGGGCGCGGTTGGGTCGTGATCAAGGACGTCCTCGTCGTGAACGCGATCGGCCGCACGTTCATGGCGCCGGCGGACGACCCCTTCCGGGCGATCGACAGTCTCCTCGATCAGCTCGGCGATGACGCGCCGCGCGTGCGCGTCCTCGATTGGCACGCCGAGGCGACCAGCGAGAAGGTCGCCATGGGCTGGCACCTCGACGGCCGCTTCTCCGCGGTCGTCGGCTCGCACACGCACGTGCCGACAGCCGATCCGCGGGTCCTCCCGCAGGGCACGGCACACGTCTCGGACACCGGGATGGTCGGCCCGCGCGACTCCGTGCTCGGTGTGGACAAGGACATCATCGTCGGGCGCTTCCGCGACGGCCTGCCGCGCCGGTTCGAGGTCGCGGGCGGTCCCGTGCAATTCAACAGCGTCGTCATCGACGTCGACGAGTCAACGGGCCGCGCGCGATCGATCGAACGGCTCGATCAGGTCTTCGGGGAGGACTGAGGCCGAGGGTGAGCACGGGCTACCCGATCGATCTCCACACGCATTCGATCGCGTCAGACGGCGCTCTCACTCCGACGGAGCTGATCGCACGCGCGGCGGCGCGCGGTGTTCGCATCCAGGCCCTCTCCGACCACGACACGCTGCTCGGCGTGGCTGAGGCGGTCGCCGAGGGCGAGCGCCGCGGCGTGCGCGTGATCCCCGCGACCGAGCTGAACACCGAATCGGAGTGGGGAGACGTGCACGTGCTCGCGTATTTCGTCGATCCGCACGACAGCGCGTTGGAGGAGCGGCTCCGCGGGCTGCGCGAAAACCGCGGGCGCCGCATCGAGCTGATGGTGGAGAAGCTGAAGGCCCTCGGATATGCCGTTTCGGTCGACCGCGTGCGCGAGATCGCGCGGGGCGGGTCCCTCGGCAGGCCGCATCTGGCTCAGGCGCTGTTCGAAGCGGGCCATGTGCCGACCTACGACAGCGCGTTCGACACGCTCATCAGCAAGGACTCGCCCGCGTACGTCTCGCGCGTCGGCCTGGCGCCGCTGGAAGCGGTCGCGCTCGTGCGCGAGCACGGAGGCGTGCCGTCGCTCGCCCATCCTGGCACGGTCGTGGATCTCGAACGCCTGCTGCCGCAGCTCGTCGAAACGGGGCTCGTCGGGATCGAGTGCCACTACCCGTCGCACGCGCCGGAGTTCACCGCGCGGTGCCTGCGTCTGTCCGTGCGCTACGGCCTCGTGCCCACCGGCGGCAGCGATTTCCACGGCCGCGGCGAGCACGGCGCCGATCTCGGTGGCGTTTTCGTCCCACCCGAGTGCATTGCATCGCTCGAGACCCACCGGGCCAGGAGCTGAGCGGTACCATTCCTCGGGCGGTGGGAGGGGAGTATTGATGGCCGGCGCGCTGCGACCCGTCGTCCTCCTCATGCTTCTGGCGTCGGTCCTCTTCGTGGTGGACGGCATTCTCGACGGGGTCTATCCGGGTGGACCCGCGTGGTTCACCGGCAAGTACCAGAACCTCGCCGAGATCTCATACGTCTTCGCGATCCTCAACACGCTCGTCGCATACCTCGTCGCGCGTGGCAGCGAGCGAAGCCTCATGGCGCGCATCGGGCTCTCCGCCTTCTTCCTCGTCGAGCGGCCACTCACGGCATTCGTCTTAGGGCCCAAAGACCTTCCGGCGGTCGTAGTGCATGTTGCGACAGCCGTGGTGGAGCTGGTGATACTCGTCTCGGCGGTGCGCGTTTGGCGCCTCGGACACTCGGTCGGGGACGACGAGATGAGCAGCCTTTTCGGGCTCCAGAGCTCGACAACGCTGCCCGTTCCCGCGGGCGATCAGGACGAGCCGGCCCCCCGCCAGGGGGCGCCCGGCGTGCCGCAGCGAGCGGCCTGGATCCTCGGGGGCATCAGCATCGTCCTCGCGGCGGTCCTCGTCGCCGACGGCGTTGTCTCGGGGTTCGTGCCCGGGGGCCGCGAGTGGAGTCTGTCCGGTGAAGCGTCCGGCTGGCTCGTGTATCTCTTCGCGATCGTCGTGCTGACCGTCGCCGCGCGCGCCGTCCATGGCGGAACGCTTGCGCTGCGGCTCCTCCTCGCGACCGCGCTCCTCTTCGTGATCGAGCGCGCCTTCAGCCCGTTCGCCCTGCGCGTCGTGGATCCGATCGCG
>JANNUM010000235.1:0-1935 GCA_031395235.1 Chloroflexota bacterium | reverse complement strand
GGTGAGCGCCCGCATCGTCGTGCGCCGGACCACCCGCGCCAAGAGGAGCGTGACGACGACAACGAGCAGGGCCCAGAACGTCCGCGTGGCGTACTCAAAGACCACTGCTGTGTCGATCGGCATGTTCCGAGAATACCGACGCTCGCCTGGCAGACCGGCAACCGCCCACGGCTCCCGCCTGCGAGCTGAACGCCGGCCTTGACAGGTGAACATACGTTCGGTATGGTCCAAGCGTGACCAAACAGGACCAGCAGCGGGCGGAGCGGATCCTCGCCGTCATCCGCGAGCGCATCGCCGAGCGGGGCTACCCGCCCACGGTGCGAGAGATCGCCGAGGCCGTCGGGCTCGCCTCGACGTCGGCGGTCCATCACCACCTCACCAAGCTCGAGAAGGAAGGCCGTCTCACCAAGGACGCGACGCGCTCGCGGGCGCTCAGCATCCCCGGCGCGTTCGGCGGTCGCGTCGTATCCGCGCCGATCATCGGGGAGATCGCCGCCGGTGAGCCGATCTACGCGCTCGAGGACAAGAGCGAGACGCTCTCGATCCCCGGTGAGCTCGCCGGTCGCGGTCGCGACACCTTCGTGCTGCGCGTCCGCGGCAAATCGATGATCGACGACCACATCGACGACGGCGACTTCGTCGTCGTGCAACAGCAGAACACCGCCCGTGACGGCGACATCATCGTCGCGCTCCTCGAAGACAACCGCGCGACGCTGAAGCGCTTCTTCAAGGAGAAGGATCGCGTGCGACTGCAGCCCGCCAACGGCGCGATGCAGCCGATCTACACGCGCGACATCCAGATCCAAGGCAAGGTCATCGGGGTCATTCGCCGGCTGGCCTAACCTCACGCGATGCCCGCGAAGACCGACCTCCCAATCCTCACGCTGCGCGAGCTGAACCGCGCGCTGCTCGCCCGTCAGATGCTCCTCACGCGTCAGCGCGTCACAGCCGTGGAGGCCATCGAACGACTCGCTTGCCTGCAGGGTCAATGGGCGCCGTCACCGTACGTCGCGCTGTGGACGCGCCTCGCCGGGTTCAAGCGCGACGACCTCCGAGCGGCGATCGACAAGGGCCTCGTGATCAAGGCAACGCTCATGCGCGCCACGCTCCACCTGGTCAGCGCGAAGGAATACGCCGCGTATTCGCTCGTCACGCTCGACGGCCGCTTTGCGGCGTGGCGGCCGCCGGGCGGCCCGGATCTCGCGATGCTCAAGGACATCCACGACAGAGTGTTCAAGTTCGCCGGCAAGACGCCACGCACCCGCGACGAAATCCGCGACTTCATCGCGCGCGACGCGCCAAAAGAAGAGCGCCTCCGTAACTGGTACCTCTGGGCCGCCGTGACCGCGAGCGGGATCATCTGGGAGAAGAGCGGCGCGCACTGGGAGTACCGCCAGCTCGCGCGTTTCGTCGCGCCACCGGCGCGGCTCAGCAGGCCGCCAAAACCTGACGCCGCGTTCGACCTCGTCGCCCGCCGCTACCTCGGCGCGTTCGGCCCATCGACCGTCGGCGACCTCGCCAACTGGAGCGGCTGTCGCGTTCCGCCGCTGCGCGCGACGCTCCAACGCATCAAGGACATCCGTCGCTTCCGCGATGAGCGCGGACGCGAGCTCTTCGACCTCGCCAAGGCGCCGCGCCCTTCATCCGACACCGTCGCGGCGCCGCGTTTCCTCGCGCGCTTCGATGCGGCGATCCTCGGCCACGACGCGGCCGAGCGGACCCGGATCCTTCCGACGGAATACAAGAAGCAGGTCATCTTCTCCGCCGAGGTCTGGACCACGTTCCTTGTCGACGGCTTCGTGGCCGGACGGTGGAAGATCGCGAGCACGCCGAAGCAGGCCGTCCTGGAGCTGCTGCCCTTCAAGCGCCTCACGAAGACCGACAAAGCCGCGCTCGTCGACGAGGGCGAGCGGCTCGTCCGGTTCTACTACCCCG
>JANNUM010000232.1:0-3693 GCA_031395235.1 Chloroflexota bacterium | reverse complement strand
CTCGGCGCAAAGCCACCGAGTCCAGAATGGGGCGCGATGCTGAGCGAAGGCCGCGCGTATCTGCGTGCCGCGCCTTGGATCACGACGTTCCCCGGTGCGGCGATCATGGTGACGGTCCTCGCGATCAATCTGCTCGGCGACGGGCTGCGTGACGCGCTCGACCCGCGGATGCGCCGGTGAGCACCTTCGACATCCTGCGCACGCTCTGCGAGCTGCCCGGCCCCGGCGGCGACGAGCGACGCGTCCAGGAGTTCCTCCGGGAGCGCTGGGGCGCGCGCGGCTTCGACGTGCACATCGACGGCGTCGGCAACCTCACCGCGCACGTCGGTGGCCAAGGGCCGAAGCTCGCTCTCTGCGCCCATGCCGACGAGGTCTGCTTCACGGTGCGCCACATCGACGATGACGGCTATCTCTGGCTCTCGAGCGGGCAGCGGGACATCGAGGCGCGACCGTCGCTGCGGTCGCCGTACTTCCTGCCGCTCGGCCACCCGGCGCTCGTCATCACCGATGGCGAGCCCGTGCGTGGCGTTTTCGCGACGCTCACCGGCCACATCCTCACCAAGGCGCAGCGCGACCAGAAGGATCTCGAATGGAACGACATCTGGGTGGACGTCGGCGCGCCGAGCCGCGGTGCGGCAGAGGACCGCGCCATCCGCATCGGTGATCGCGTCATCTGGTCACCGCCCACGCACCGCGTGGGAGACCTCGTCTACGCGAAGGCGATGGACGACCGCGCCGGGCTGGCCGTGCTCGATCTCTTCGCGCAGCGCGTTGACCCGCGCGCGCTCGCCTACGACGTCTACCTTGTCTCGACGGTGCAGGAGGAGCTCGGCCTCATCGGCGCAGCGTCGGTCTCGCGCAGGCTGGGCTGCGAGCTCGCCATCGCGGTCGACGTCGGCCTGAGCGGCGACGTACCGGGCGTCGATCGAAAGGACGTCGCGACTCGCGTTGGCGCGGGGCCGATCCTCGTACACAAGGACCTCTACGCCTACGACCGCGCGCTCATCCGCGAGCTCGAGCGCGCCGCCGCCGCCGCGTCGATCCCGGTGCAGCACGCGGTCTACGTGATCTATGGCAGCGACGCCGGCGAGTTCGTGCGAGCCGGCGTGCGTGCGGCCCTCATCGCGATCGCGACGCGCTACACGCACAGCCCCTTCGAGGCGGTGCACCTGGGCGACATTGACGCCGCCGCCGGGCTCGTCGAGCGCTTCGCGCGGGGCTCGTGACCGGCCGCGGCGCGCCGCTCCAGGTGCTCATCGCGTCCTATCTCGAGCCGGAGCACGTCACGCGCATCCGCGAGGCCGGACCCGAGACCGAGGTGCTGTACGAGCCCTCGCTGCTGCCCACGCCGCGTTACGCGGCGGACCACTACAACACGATCCAACGCTCGCGCGACGGCGAACGGCGGTGGCGCGAGCATCTCGCGCGCGCCGACGTGCTCTTCGACTTCGACCACGGCCATTTCGACGACCTGCCGACGGTCGCTCCGCGCGTGCGGTGGGTGCAGGCCACGTCCGCTGGCATCGGACAGCTGCTGCGGCGCACCGGGCTCGATCGCAGCGACATCGTTTTCACGACCGCGAGTGGCGTGCACGCCGTTCCGCTCGCCGAGTTTGCCGCGCTCGCGATGCTCTACTTCGCGAAGCAGGTGCCACGCCTGCTCCTGCAGCAGCGTGAACACCGCTGGGAGCGTTTCGCCGGCCGCGAGCTGCGCGGCCGCACCGTGGCGATCGTCGGCCTCGGGAAGATCGGGATGGAGGTGGCGCGCGTGTCGCGCGCGCTCGGGCTGCGAGTGACAGGCATGCGGCGCGGGGGCCCGGTGGCCGACCCCGCGGTCGACGCCGAGCGCCCGCCGGGCGAGCTGCGCGAGCTCCTTGCCGATGCCGACTACGTGGTGCTTGCCGTACCGCACACCGCCGAGACCGAGGGACTCATCGGCGCCGCGGAGCTCTCCGTGATGCAACGCGGCGCGGTGCTCGTGAACATCGCGCGCGGTAAGGTCGTGGACGAGCCGGGGCTCATCGAAGCGCTCCGCTCCGGGCAGCTTGGCGGCGCGGCCCTCGACGTGTTCGCGCAGGAGCCGCTGCCGCCGGACAGCCCGCTGTGGGATATGCCGAACGTCCTCGTGAACCCGCACTCGGCGAGCACCGCCGACAGCGAGAACGCGAAGCTCACCGATCTCTTCTGCGAGAATCTGCGCCGCTACCTGGCAGACCAGCCGCTCCTCAACGTGTTCGACCGCGAGCGTGGCTACTGATGCTGAAAGCGGATCGAGTCGCCCTCGTGACAGGCGCGGCGCGCGGCCTGGGATGGGGCATCGCCCGAGCGTTCGGCATCGCGGGCGCGAGGGTCTGCGTCACGGACCTCAGCGAGGAGGAGCTTGCGCGCTGCGCCCGAGACCTTGCGGCTGACGGCGCGGAGTTCGAGATCTGCCGCTCCGACGTCGCCGATCTCGCCGACTGCAGGCGCGTGGTGAAGAAGATCGTGGATCGCTGGGGCCGGCTCGACGTCGTGGTGCACAACGCGATCTACATGCCGCTGATGACCTTCGAGGCGACCACGCCGGAGGAGTGGCGGCGTCAGATCGATGTCGGCATCGGCGGACTCTTCAACTGCATCCGCGCGGCCTGGGATCAGATGAAGGCGCAAGGCGGCGGCCACATCATCGGCATCGCGAGCGGCTCGAGCGTACGCGGATACAAGGAGGAGGTCGCGTACTGCACCGTCAAGCACGGGATCGAAGGACTCGTGAAAGCGCTTTCCCTTGAGGCGAAGGCCCATGACATCGCGCTGAATACGATCGGCCCGGGTACCCGTATCAAGCCGACACGGATCACGTGGGTGGAGCACGATGCGGCGTCGGACGGATTGCGAGCGGGCTGGGCGGATCCGGTCGAGCTCGGCAAGGCCTGGGTATGGCTCGCCGCACAGCCGCCCAGCCGGTTCAGCGGCTATCGCTTCGACGCCGCAAAGGTCGTCGAGACGATCGCGCGGGAGGGCGGCGACTTCGAGTTCGCGGTCGAAAAGGTCACGCTCTACCCGGAGGACTTTCGCGCGCGCCAGGACTGGTACGGCAGCTACAAAGACTGAAGCGTGAATTCGGAGGATCTGATCTTGAAGACGATCTATGAGTCGCTCGCGTGGAACGAGGTCCGGCTGACCGCCCATGCGGCCGCCCGGCACATACCGCTCACGTATGGCGAAGCTGGTACGACAGGTACCCGCGCGACCCTCATCGCCGGGACACATGGCGACGAAGGGCCCTGGTCTGCCCTGGCGATCAGGCTGCTCTGCGAGAACGCCATCGGGGCGCTCAAAGGGCGCCTGCGCGTGATCTTCACCGCCAACGCGCTGGCGGCCGAGGTCGAGCGACGTAATTCGTGGATCGACTCCCCGAACTCCGTCGATCTGGACGGGGTCTTCCCGGGCAACAAGGACGGCTCGCACAGCGAGCGCGTCGCGGCAGCGATGGCCCCGTTGATCGCGGACAGCGATGTGGTCATCGACCTTCACGGCGGCGGCACGTGGTGTGTCAACGCCTTCGTCAAGCGCTTCGAGGGATCGGAACAGCTCGCGGCCGACCTGGGTGCGCCCTTCATCAGCAATGCCCCCAACAAGCCCGGCGGCCTGACGACCTACGCGCGGTCGCTGGGGATCAAGGTCGCGAACGTCGAGGTGGGCGGGCGTTCCAGC
>JANNUM010000221.1:0-1814 GCA_031395235.1 Chloroflexota bacterium | reverse complement strand
ACCCCGAGCAAGAGGCCGATAACGCCGCCGAACACGCCGACGAGCGCCGCCTCCGCGAGGAAGAGCGAACGGATGTCGCGCGGTGACGCGCCGACGGCTTTCATGATCCCGATCTCGCGCGTGCGCTCGAGCACGGCCATGACCATGGTGTTCGCGATGCCGATGGCGGCGACGAGCAGGGCGACGCCGCCGATACCCGCAAGGATGCCGCGAAACACGCCGAAGCCCCGGTCGATCTGCTCGATGACCTGCTTGAGCGAGAACGCGCTGAAGCCGAGCTCCTGCACGGACTTCACGACGTCGGCGACGTACCGCGAATCCTCGGACTCGATGGCGACGCCGCTGTAGCCGGTGTTCTGTCGCAGGGAGTCCGCCGTCAGCCCGCGATTCTCCGCGCCCGCGAGCAGCGCGTCCTCCAGCGGGATTCGGACCGACGTCTGCGACGCCTGTTCGTCGAAGACACCGACGACCGTGACGACGTAGTCGCGCGGCGTGCCGCTGCCGCTGATACGCGTGTTGCCGAGCTTCACCGCGCCGCCGAGCCGGAGCGTCACCTTCTTTCCGACCGCCGCGTCGGGCGTGGGGGCGACGAGGCGCGCGAGGTTGCCAGGGATCACGGCCACGCCACGCTCGCTCGGCTCGAGGTGCCGACCGGCGAGCAGATCGCCGCGGTCGAGAGGGGCCCCTGCCTCGATCCCCTGTGGGCGGATCGCCGCCTCCTCGCCGCCCTCGAGAAGTGTCCCGAGCGGCGCGTCGTACTGTCGGTAGACCGACTGCGCGTGTGGGATCGCTTTGAACTTCGCGACGTGGTCGTCGCCGATCGTGCGCGGCACCGCGGACAGTCCGGTGGCGCCTGGCTGGAACGGCTGCACGGTGACGAGTCGCAGATCGCCGATGGAGAAGATGGACCGTTTCACGTTGTCCTCGGCGCCCGTTGCAAGCGCGATGAGCAGCACAACGAGCGCCGTGCCGATCGCGACGCCGAGCGTCGTGAGCGTCGAGCGCAGCCGCGAGCGCGAGTAGTTACCGAACGCGAGCGCGAACAGATCGGATCTCCTCAATTCACGATCCGTCCGTCCCGCATCCGGACTATGCGCTGAGCGCGCGAGGCGATGCCCGCGTCGTGCGTGACGAGCACGACCGTCTGCCCGCGCGCGTGCAACTCCGCGATGACCGCGAGCAGCGCGTCGCCATTCGCGGAGTCGAGGTTGCCGGTCGGTTCGTCGGCGAGCAGCAGCGGCGGATCGGTCACGAGCGCGCGCGCGATCGCTGTGCGCTGCATCTCTCCACCCGAGAGCTGGCTCGGTCGATGGTCCGCGCGCGGACCCATGCCGAGGCGGTCCAGGACCGCACGTGCGCGCTCGAGGCGGGTCTCGCGCGCGATGCCGGCGAACACGAGCGGCAGGGCGACATTCTCGACGACGCGATAGCGGGGAAGCAGATTGAAAGCTTGGAAGATCATGCCGACTTTCTCGCGCCGATAGGCGGCCAGGGTCACTTCGTTCATCGCGGATAGATCCGCACCATCGACGACGATCGACCCTCGCGTCGGGCGCTCGAGACCGGCGAGGATGTTCAGGAGCGTCGACTTCCCCGAGCCCGACGGTCCCATCACGGCGAGAAACTCGCCACGCCGCACCTCGAGCGTCACACCGTCGAGCGCGGACACCGCCGTCGCGCCGGTCGGATAAACACGCGCGACGTCCGTCGCGCGGACGATCACGTTGTCCGTCGAAGCCATGCGCGCAGCGCCGCCTCGAACGCGGTGGGCGCTTCGAGATTCGCGATGTGTCCGGCGCCCGGGATGATGCTCA
>JANNUM010000204.1:0-7402 GCA_031395235.1 Chloroflexota bacterium | reverse complement strand
GCTCACGCCCAACGCGCAGAAGGACGTCGTCGCCGTGGCGCGCGCGTGCGAGGAGGCTGGAGCGGACGGGCTCACGACGATCAACACTGTCCTCGGTATGCGGATCGATCTCGCGAAGAGGCGTCCCATGCTCGGCACCGGCAGCGGTGGTCTTTCCGGACCGGCGATCCGCCCCATCGCGGTGCACCTCACGTATCAGGTCGCCCAGGCCGTGTCGATCCCGGTCATCGGCGCGGGCGGCGTGACGAGTGCGAACGACGCGCTCGAGTTCCTGATGGCGGGTGCTTCCGCGGTGCAGGTCGGCACCGCGACGTTCGCTGATCCGACCGCGCCGCTCACCGTGATCGAAGGCCTCGCCGCATACGTGCGCGCGCAGGGCCTCGGGTCGATCCGCGACATCATCGGCGCGGCGCTCCCGCGGGTCGAGTGAGCAAGCCGCCGGATCCCTTCGCCTTCGGTCCGCTGGCGCTCCTCGAGAAGTCGTCGCGCGAACGCCTGAAGAAGCTCGCGACGAAGCGGCAGCTCGACGTCGGCGAGATGCTCATCGACGAGCGGCATCCGCTCGACGAGGCGTACGTGATCGTGGAAGGCACGATGCGCGTGGTCGGAACGGTCGAGCTCCGGACCCTCGCCATCGTCAGTGCGCCCTCGCTCGTGGGCGAGCTCGTGTTCTTCGACGAGCAGGACAAAGCCGCGACCGTGGTCGCCGATACGCCGTGCACGGCTTACATGTTGCCGGGCACCGAGCTGCGGCGGCTGATGGACGAGCAGCACATCTTCGCTGTCGCCATGCGTGAGCGGACCGATATGTGGCTCGCGGACGTCTTCCTGAAGAGACAGAGTCCACTCCGGGACCTTCCCTCCGACATCGTGGCGTCGCTCGCGTCGCAGCTGCGTCCGCGGATGCTTGCGAAGGACCAGCTCGTCGAGGGGAGCGACGACGACTGGTATCTCGTGCGGCGTGGAGCGCTCGAGCCTCTGGACGGCGGCGAACGGACCGAGCCGGGCGACTTCATTCAGCGTCAGCGCGGGGTCGGGTACGCGGCGGTTGGCGAGACGTGGCTCTACGAGCTGCGCCTGGGTGACGTCGCGCGCGAGATCGTGCGGTACCAAGCGCGACTTCGGGAGATCAAAGACACGATCGGCGATAGAACTCGGGTCAAGCTCAGCCCGAACCTCACGATCGTGCACGACTCTCGTCTTGGCGGCGCACTCGTGCGAGACCGACACAATCGCGCGGTCGTCTCGGAGAGTATCGGCGCGCTCATCCCCGCGATCGATGGCCATACGGAGGTGACGCGGCTCACCGAGCTCACGGGCCTCGCGCGCGGACCGGTGATCGAGGCGCTGGCGGTCCTCATCGCGTCCGGGCTCGCGAACGACGAGTCGCGCTGGCCAGACTTCCGCCCCGACTAGACTCGGCCGCATGCAGGCGAGCGTCGCGCGTCCGTCGGCGGCCTCAGAAGAGTGGCGCGCATCGATCCTGCGTCGGATCGGCGCCGCGCACGAGCTCTGGCAGCAAGGTGTCTCCGACCTGACGGTCAAGCAGGTCAACCACTTCGAGCGTGCGGGCGTCCTTCCGATCGCGTTCACGCTCATGCACTTCGTCGTAGGCGAGGATCGCAACGCGGCGCGGTTTCTCGGTTCCGGCGCTCTGCTCTGGGATGAACAAGGCTGGGCGAAACGCGTAGGGCTCGTCGGCGAGCCGCCTCAGCGCGGTACGCCGATGGCCGAGGCGGAGCGGATCAGGCTCGGTGACGTCGACGCCTGGCGCGTGTACCAGACCGCCGTGTTCGCGCGCACCGAGCGCGCGCTCGCGACGCTGCCGCTGGGCCGCTTCGCGGAAAAGGCCATGGACCGCCCACCGGCCGACAAGCTGAAGGGAGCGTTCATCGCGCTCCTTGTGCCGGAGGGCGAGATCCGCGTCAGCGACGTGTGCGAGGCGTACCTGTTCCAGCACGCGGTCCGTCATCTCGGCGAGCTCGAGCACGGCCGCGCGCTCGTCGGCCTGGGTGGGCTTTCCTAGCGGAGCAACTAGCGGCGCACCACCAGCCCGATCTTCCCGAAAGTCTGTCGCGGCTCCGCGAAAACTTTCACGTCGCCCTTGCCTTCTGACACCGCATCCGGCGTGTGGTTCTCGGTGGCGAACTCGATCTCGCTCAGCGAAGGGAAGTCCTTCAGCAGCGACGTTCCCATGACGTGGACCAGGTGTTGGATCGAGCGGCTGTTGAAATCATGGAACGTGCGCTCGATCGCCCGACGGATCTGGTCAGCGGGTACGTGACCTTCGCCCTCTGTCGCGTCGCGGACGTCGCCGTATCGCCAGTGCACGTCCATGCGGATCGTTAGTGGACGGTCCGTCAGCTCTGGCAGGCTCGTGTACCGATCCCGCGCGAACTCCGCGAACGAGCTCCCGGTCGTCTTCAGCAGTCGCAGGCCTTCGAGTCCGCTTCGCAGATGAGTGACCGTGACGTCGCCTGTGGAACGTTCGAAGTCGGCGTGCGACGTCGCAACATCACTCCGCGTCAGGCGGAACACGACATCGCTGTCGCCGTGGGCCGGGTCGAGCGGGACCTCATGCGCAGTCACGCGGATGCGCTCCATCTGCGGGTAGGTTTCGAGCAGCCGGCGTCCGAGATAGAGGACGTACGACTCCAGAGAGCGCCCGTCGAAGTCCGCGGCGGTCGCGTACACGAAGTTCTTCATCGTGTCCGTCGCGACGACGTCGCGGTTGTCGCCTTCGGTGTACGCCGCGGCAAAGCGCTCGCCGAACACGTCGATCGTCACGGAGGCCGCGAATGGCGGTGCAGAGCGCTTGGCGAGACGGAAGAACACGACGCGCGTCTTTCCGTACTGGATCTCCATCGGCGTCATTGCTTCTGCTGCTCGAGTCGAACACGCGTAATCGCCAGGTACTCTTCGATCCCAACAGCGAGCTCCTCATCTCGCGCGTGCGCAAGGCGTCGTCGCAGGACCGGGATGATCATCGAGTTGAGCCGTCCATTCACGAACACAACGAACCGAAAACCGAAGCGCGCCTCGTAATCGTCGTTCAGGCGATCGAGTGCGGTGAGTATTTCCGTATCGTCGTGACCGGTCTGCTCAAGCCGCGACGGTCCGGAGAGGGTGTCGGACCGGGCCCCGATGCGAGGGTGTGAGTTGAGCAGGGCGATCTTGTCGTCCTCGCCCCAGTCGTCGAGGATTGCCCGCGCCTTGTCCACGATATGCACGGGTTGGTTGTGAGGGGAAACGACGCGCCGCATGACATCGAGGAGCCGGGGCACGCGTTCGAACGCGGCCGCGAGGTCCCAGTCGATGCCGGGGGTCTCCACTAGCTGCCGAGGTACGACACGACGCCGTAGCGCGATACGAGGAGCGGGATGTGTTGATGGCCGCTGCTCAAGCGGACCTCGAGCGTCACGCTGCCGAAGAACGTGTCGAGCTGTCGGGAGCGGAAGTACGCGCCGACGTCGAAGACAAGACGGTACATGCCGGGCTCGTGCTCATCGCCGAGCTTGGCCACGCGGCCGTCCTGGCCCGTCGTGCCCTTTGCCGCCAGCGTCCCGTCCCGATAGAGCGCGACCTCGACGCCGACGGCCGGCACGCCATTGGTGGTATCGAGCACGTGCGTGGAGAGCGTCGCCTGCGCCATCGGGCGCGTATCGTACGCCCGCGATGACCACGCTTCGCATCACCGCCGGGCCGTACACGCTGGTGGCGCGTTGGGAAGAGAAGGACGCGCCGAAGACGGTCGCGGCGATCCGTCGGATGCTCCCGCTGCGCAGCAAACTCGTGCATTGCCGCTGGAGCGGCGAGTCAACCTGGGTTCCGATGGGCGAGAAGCGTCTCGGCGTGGACTTCGAGAACCACACCAGTCATCCGGCGCCGGGAGAGATGCTCGTCTATCCCGGAGGCATCTCCGAGATGGAAGTCCTCTTGCCATACGGCTCGTGCCTGTTCTCGAGCAAGGTCGGGCAGCTAGCGGGCAATCACTTCGCGACCGTGACCCTGGGCAACGAGCATCTCGCCGACATCGGCCGCCTCACGCTCTGGGAGGGCGCGCAGGACTTCCTCGTCGAAGAGGCTTAGGGACGGCCACCGCAGATCTCGCGATCCGCGGCGGACGGGTCGTCACCGAGGAAGGCGTTCGCGAGGCGGACGTCCTGATCGCGGGCGGAGTGTTCGACGCGATCGTTGAGCCCGGCCACGGCAAAGCCTTCGACGAGATCGAGGCGCGCGGCCTTCACGTGTTCCCTGGCGTCGTCGACGCGCACGCGCACGTGAACGAGCCCGGGCGCGAGGAGTGGGAGGGGTGGCGCGCGGCGACACGGGGCGCGGCCGCCGGCGGCGTGACGACGCTGGCCGACATGCCGCTCAATTCGCTGCCACCCACGGTCGACGGGTCGGCCCTCCGCGCAAAGGAGTCCCGCGCCGCGCGCTCGGCGATCGTGGACTACGCGCTGTGGGGCGGCCTGGTCGGCGCGGATCCCGCGCCGCTGCGCGACCTCGCGACGTCCGGTGTCGTGGGGCTCAAGGCGTTTCTCTGCCCAAGCGGCGTGCCCGAGTTCCCGCATCTCGACGCGGGCACGCTGGTGCCCGCGCTCGCGGCGGCGACAGAGGCCGGGCATCTCATCGCGGTCCACGCCGAGGATGAAGCGCTCGTCGCGAAGGGCAGCGAGCAGCTGCACACGATGAATCGACGCGACCGCGCCGCCTGGCTCGAGTCCCGCCCGCCGGCAGCGGAGCGTCGCGCGATCGAGCGGCTCGCCGAGGCCGCGCGCGAGACCGGAGCGCGCGTGCACGTCGTACACGCTTCGAGCTCGGCGGCGGTGACCGCGGTCCTTCGCGCGCGCGAGCGCGGCGCCAACCTTACGGTCGAGACGTGCCCGCACTACCTGCTCTTCAGCGCCGAGGACGTCGAACGCCTCGGGCCTGCGCTCAAGTGCGCGCCGCCGATCCGCGACGCCTCGTCGCGCGAGCGGCTGTGGCAGCACGTGCTCGCCGGCGAGGTCGATCTCGTCGCGTCAGATCACTCGCCATGCACGGCCGACATGAAGACGCGCGGCGATGACGACATCTGGGAGGCCTGGGGCGGCGTCACCGGGATCCAGTCGCTGCTTCCGGTGATGCTGACCGAGGGCGTACATCGGCGCGGGCTGGGCCTCACCGCGCTCGCGCGTCTTGTCGCTGGCGCGCCCGCGCGGCTCCTCGGGCTGTGGCCCCAGAAAGGCGCGATCCGCACCGGCGCCGACGCCGACCTCGTACTCGTCGCGCTCGAGCGCGAATGGACCTTCGAGCCCGAGCAGCTGCAGGCGCGCAGCGGCATCAGCCCGTATGTCGGCCGATCGTTCCGCGGAGCGGTCGTGCGCACTCTGGTGCGCGGTGTAACGGTCTTCGACGACGGCGAGTTCGTGGAGGAGAAGCGCCCGGCTCGGTTCGGCCGCCTTGTGACGAGAATGGGCGCGTGAGGACGGCGGAGGTGGTCGCGATCGACGAGCGGCGCCTGCTGCGCCATCTCGACGAGCTCGCGCAGCGCGGCGCGCTTCCCAGCGGCGGGCTCTATCGCGCGCTCTACACGCCGTCGTGGGTGTCGGCGACGGAGCTCGTCTCGGGCTGGATGAAGGAGGCGGGACTGCTGGTGCGGCGCGACGCTGTCGGCAACGTTTGGGGCCGCGTCGAAGGATCCCGCGGCGGCCGCGCCATCGTGACCGGCTCTCACATCGACACGGTGCGCGGCGGTGGCGCGCTCGACGGCGCGCTCGGCGTCGTCGCGGCGGTCGAGGCCGTCGCCAGCCTCGTGTCCGAGCTTGGTCGGCCCACGCGGATCCTCGAAGCTGTCGCGATCTGCGAAGAGGAGGGCAGCCGCTTCGCCACGAACTTCTGGGGCGCGCGCGCCATCGCCGACCGCATCGAGCCCGACGAGGCCACGCGGGTGCGCGACGCGGACGGCGTGACGCTGGCCGATGCGATGCGCGGCGTGGGTCTCGATCCCGCGAACGTCACGCAAGCGATCCGCCGTGACATCGACACCTTCATCGAGCTGCACGTCGAACAGGGACCGACCCTCGACGAAGAGGGCCCGCGCCTTGGTGTCGTGCGCACGATCGTCGGCACCGCGCACCTCGAGGTGGTCGTCCGCGGCCAGCCCGACCACGCCGGTGCCACCGCGATGGACCGTCGGCGCGACGCGCTCCTCGGCGCCTCCGCGATGATGCTGGCCATCGCACAGGTCGCGCGCGAGATGGGCTCGCCCGCGGTCGCGACCGTCGGCACGATCAGCGTCGAGCCCGCCCAGGTGAACGTCGTTCCCGGCATCGCGCGTTTCACCGTCGACGCCCGTCATAGCGACAACACCCAGCGCGCATCGCTGGTCGCGGAGATCACCAAGGTCTGCAAGGTCGCCGGCCGCGAGCGCGACCTGTCGGCCGATGTGCGTGTGCTCCGGGAACGGGCGGCTGTGCAATTACACGAGCGCGCCACCGATGTGGCGCGCCGCGCGTGCGTTGCGTGCGGAGTCACGCCGCGTGACATGACGAGTGGAGCCGGCCACGACGCGCAGGTGCTCAGCGCGGCGGCCGCGACCGCGATGATCTTCGTGCCGAGCATCGGAGGTCGCTCGCACTGCCCCGAGGAGGCCACGGCGGCCGAGGACGTCATCCTCGGAACGCGCGCGCTCGCGGCCGCGCTGCGCGAGCTGGCGTACTCCTAGTGGCGATCCTGCTCCACGGCGGAACGCTGCTCGCGATGGGCGAGGGCGCGCGTCCGATGGGCGGCGACGTGCTCGTCAGCGGTGCCCGCATCGCGCAGATCGGCGCAGACCTGCAGACGCCACCGGACACCGAGGTGGTGGATTGCTCCGGCTGCTACGTGATGCCCGGCCTGGTGCAGACGCACGTGCACCTGGTGCAGACGATCTTCCGCGGCCTGGCGGAGGACGTGGGCCTGCTCGATTGGCTGCGTCGCTTCATCTGGCCGCTCGAGGCCGCGCACGACGAGGCATCGGTGCGCGCGTGCGTGCGTCTCGGCCTCGGCGAGCTGCTCACGACCGGGACGACGACGATCCTGGACATGGGCACGACCCGCTGGGGCGATGTCGTGGCGGAAGAGCTGGTGCGCTCCGGCATCCGCGCGCGGTTCGGCCAGGCGATGATGGACACCGGCGATCGCGTTCCGGCCGACCTCGTTGAGAACACGCGGGCCTCCCTCGACGCGAGCGCCGGTCTGCTCAAGCGCTGGAGCAAAGCCGGTGCGGGCCGGATCGGCTACGCGTACGCGCCACGCTTCGCCCTCTCGTGCACGCGCGAGCTGCTCGAGGCCGTCGGGATGCTGGCGAAGATGAGCGAAACGCTGGTGCACACGCATTCGAACGAGAGCGTCGAGGAGCGCTCGGCGGTGCAGGGCG
>JANNUM010000189.1:0-4782 GCA_031395235.1 Chloroflexota bacterium | reverse complement strand
GGCGTCATGGCCGCGGCGGTCTGCCGCTTCGTCGGCGCGCGCCACGTGGTTGTCACCGACCGCAACCCCTACCGCCTCGCCCTCGCGCGTCGCCTGGGAGCGACGCTCGCGGTGGACTACACGACGACGACGCTCGATGCCGTGATGAAGGAGCTCGGGATGCTGGAGGGGTTCGACGTCGGGCTCGAGATGTCCGGCAGCCCCGAGGCGCTTCGTTCGATGCTCGCGTTCATGAACCACGGCGGCCGCGTCGCGCTGCTCGGCATCCCGGATAAGGAGATCCCGATCGACTGGAACCAGGTGATCTTCCGCGGGCTGACTCTGAAGGGCATCTACGGCCGCGAGATGTTCGAGACGTGGTACCGCATGGGCTCGATGCTGCAGAGCGGCCTCGACATCACGGCGGTGATCACGCACCGTTTTCCGGCGAAGGAGTTCGCGCAGGCGTTCGAGGTCGTGCGCTCGGGACAGTGCGGCAAGGTCGTGCTTGACTGGACTGACTGAGCTGAACGAGCGATCAACGCGAGGCCGCGCGTCGCTCGTCGCATACACCTATAGGTGTACGAAGGTGTATGATTTGGGAGTGGCAAGGATGAACATCGTGGTGGACGACGCTCTCATTCGGCGCGTGATGCGCCTCTATCGTCTGCGGACGAAACGTGCCGCGATCGACTTCGCGCTTCGGGCGCTCGTCGGCGACCGGCGGCGGCGCGAGATGTTGGACCTCGAAGGGGCCGGCTGGGACGGCGATCTCGCTCGTATCCGGACTACACGGGTGCCACACATCTGATCGTCGCCGACACCTCGGCCTGGGTCGAGTTCCTGAGAGGCACCAAGCATGATGTCGCGATCGCACTTCGAGATCTTCTCGAGCAAGACGAGGACGTCGCGATCACCGAGGTAATCGTCGCAGAGCTCCTTTCAGGAACACGTGCTGGGCTGGCAACGCGCGAACTGCGTTCGCGGCTCTTGAGCTTTCGACTACTGCCTCTCGAAGGTCTCGCCGATTTCGAAGAGGCCGCGGCGATCTATCGCGGATGCAGAGACGCTGGGGAGACGCCTAGAAGCCTGAGCGACTGCCTCATCGCGGTTCCCGTCATCACGGCAGGCGCTTCGCTCTTGCACAACGACGCCGACTTCGATGTCATCGCGCGGCATAGTCCCCTCAAGATCCACGAGGCGCGGACGCGTTAGCGGCGTTGACGCCGCGCCCACGTACCATGCCGCGATGACCAGGCTGGTCCTCCACGACGCGGCGCTTGCCGACGGGACGTCGAGCTCACTGCGCACCGGCATGAGCCTGGCGATCGAGAACGGGCAGATCGCGTGGATCCGGCCGAACGACGAAGCGGACACAACGGGTGCCGAGGTCGTCGACGCCGGCGGCGCGACGATCGTTCCGGCGATGGTCGACTGCCACAGTCACCTGACGCTACAGGGCGGCAGCCACTGGATCGCGCGCGGCGATGATCCGCCTGGGGTGTTGCAGCAGGTGGCGCGCGACAACGCGAAGCGCCTCGCGCACGCCGGGATCCTATGGGCGCGCGACGTCGGGGCGCCGACGAGCGACGGCCTGCCGATTTCGATCGGCATCCGTGACGAGCTGAAGGGAAAGCCCGGCGTGCCATACATACGGGTCGCGGGCACGTGGATCGGCAAAACGGGCTATCCAGCCATGTGGGTCACCGTCGACGGCCCGCAGCTGAAGGACGCTGCGCTCGCGCAGCTCGATCTCGGCACCGACCTTGTCAAGCTCTATATGGACGCTCCCGGCGGCGTGAAGGATTCGCCGTTCGACGTCGACGACGTTCGCGAGATGGTGACCGCCGTGCACGCGCGCGGCGCGCGTGTCGCGGCCCATTCGGGCTACCTCGCCGGCGCGCGCGTCGCCGCGGAGGCGGGCGTCGATTCCATCGAGCACGGCATGGAGCTCGATGACGACACCTGCCGCACGATGAAGCGCAACGGTGTGACGCTCGTCTCGACGCTGTCCGTGTTCGCGTCATGGGAGACGTTCGCGCGCACGACGACGATCGACCGCTTCACCGCGGACGAGGGGCGCGAGCGGATCGCGAAGCGCAAGGAAGGCGCGTACGCGTCGATCGCCGCGGCCAAACGCGCCGGGGTCGTCATCGCGACCGGCTCCGACTTCGGCGGTGGCTCGGTGCGTGCCGGCCATCTCGCCTGGGAGGTCGAGCTGCTCGTGGCCGCCGGCCTCGAGCCGTACGAGGCGCTCGCAGCAGCGACGCGCAACGGTGGCGGGCTCTACGGCGTGGAGCACGCTGGCCATCTCGACGAGGGTCAACCCGCCGACCTCGTGCTCGTGCACGGCGACCCGCTGTCGGACCCGCGGGCGCTGTGGCGCGTGTGGGCGGTGTATCAGCGGGGCGCGAGGGTCGCCTGATGCAGGAACGCCAGGCCGTCGAGCAGCACCTCATCGCAAAGACCGGCGATGCGACCCGGGTCGGAGTTGTCTTCGTCCATGGCATCGGCCAGCAGTCCGAGAGCTACACCGTCCGCGAGTTCGGCGGTCCGCTCCTCCACTGGCTGCAGGAATGGCACAAGCGGCGCGACCGCAACCTGTGCGTCAGTTCGTCGGACCTCACCTACGGCGAGCTCGCGCAGCGGCCGGCGCGCTTCAAGCTCGATCTGGAGAAAGAGGAAGGGCATCCTGCCCAGACCTGGTTCCTCGCGGAGGCGTGGTGGGCAGCACGACTCAGCGCGCCGAACCTCGACGAGATGACGTGGTGGGGACTGAAGTCGGCGGTCGTGCGATGCCTGCGTCTGGCGGAAGTCGTCGTCGATTCGTTCCGCAAGCTGCCCCAGTCCCCGAAGGCGGTCATCGAGGTCCTTTCGTCGCTCCTTCTCTTCCTCGGCTACGTCGCGGCAGCGATCCTCTCGATCCCGCTCATCCTCGGCCTCTACGTGCTCGCGCAGATCCCGGGACCGGTAGAGCGGGCGGTCATGGGCCTCCGGAACTTCGTCCAAGACCAGGTCGGCGACTTCTACACGTTCATGTGGGACGACATCCAGGCCGTGCACGTGCGCGGCAGCGTCGCGGCGGCGATCCGCTTCCTCGTCGACAAGGGCGGCTGCGAGCGGATCGCTGTGATCGCGCATTCGCAGGGCACCGTCGTCGCGTACGACGCGCTCTGTTCCGATGCCGTGCCACCCGCCGATCTCGCGCTCGTGAAGACGTTCGTCACGTTCGGGTCGGCGCTCAACAACGCGTGGGACAAGCGCCTCGTGCCCGCGCGTACGTGTCGCCTGCGCGACCCGCTGCCCGCGAGCATCCACTGGATCAACGTTTGGTCCGCGTACGACCCGGTGTCGGGCGGGCAGCTCCGCATGCCGGATCACATCCGCCGACCCGACGAGGAGCTCGAGGTCACGAACGGAATGAACGTCATCCTCGACCACGGCGGGTACTTCAGTAACCGCGAGGAGTTCCTCGCGCGTCTGGCGCAGGAGCTCGAGTCTCCCGGCGATCGGCAGGGCTCACGCTTTTTCCCGGAGGCCGGCGAGAAGAGATGGAACGACCGGCGTCGTGACCGCGTGCTCACGCTGGTCACGTGGCGCGTCGTGGCGATGCTCGCCTTCGTCGTCGGCGTGATCGCGCGGATCCGCGCGTCCGACCGGCTTCGCGCCGACGGTGAGGCGTTGTGGGCCTGGCTGATGACGCTGCCGATCGTGGGCGGCGCCGTCACCTTCGTCGATCAGCACGCCGCGTGGCTCGCATGGTCAGAGCGACTGGGGGCGAGGCTGCTCGGGATCGGACTGTGGTTGGTCGTCCTCGGGGCCGCGTACATCGCCATCAGCTGGTTGGCGTTCGTGCCGTGGCACGACAACGCCGGACAGCGGTCGGCCGGCCGCGGCCGTCCACCGGCCAGCCAGCTCACGATCATCGTCGCCGCTTCCATCGCGATGTTCTTCGCGACCCTGGTCGGCACCCTGGTGATGATCCAAGCGCCGGCGCTCAAGCGACCCTAAGAGGGGAGGTGCACGCGTGGGATGTGTGATCGCGATCGTCGACGTGACCAACGCGGAGGGTTATCAGGAGTATTCGCGGCAGGTGCCCGCGACGATCGCGAAGTACGGCGGCCGTTACCTCGTGCGCGGCGCCAAGATGGAGCTCCGCGAGGGCGAGTGGCCGGGTCCACGCACGGTGATCCTCGAGTCCCCGTGGCTGGCGCGCGCCCTCGAGTCGTACAACTCGCCCGATTACAAGCTTCTGCGGCCGATCCGCGAGGCCTGCTCGCGAGCTCAGATCGCGTTCTTCGAAGGCGTCGCCAACTCCGCGGGCTAGGGTAGTTTTCCCGCGTGGTGGCGGGGCGGCACTCGGCTTTCCTTGCGCGCTCCGAGGGCCGCATCGCGCTCGCCGCCGCCGTCCTCGCGGCCGTTCTGTTCGGCGCGCTGGCGCTGCTGCGGCACTGGACCTTCCACTCCACCGCATCCGACCTCGCGGTGTTCGACCAGGTGCTGTGGAACACGATCCATGGGCGCTTCATGGAATCGACGCTGAGCCTCGCCCGCTGTGAGCCGCACTCGTTCTTCGGCGACCATTTCTCGCCGGCGCTCCTGCTGATCCTGCCGCTCTATCTGCCGTTCCCTCGTCCCGAGACGCTGATCGTCGTGCAGACGGTTGCGCTCGCGCTCGGTGTGTGGCCGATCTACCTGCTCGCGCGCCACTTTCTTCACACCAGCGCGCAACGGCTCGTGTGGGTAGCGGCGTATCTATTGAGCGCCCCTCTCTCGTTCATCGCGCTGTATGACTTCCACGAG
>JANNUM010000165.1:0-1661 GCA_031395235.1 Chloroflexota bacterium | reverse complement strand
GTCCTCAGGCGCAGCGCGGCCGCAGTCACAACATCGCGACAGGGCCGATGCGCGAAATGACCGCCCTCAGCGGGCGGTCACCGTCTCGAAAGACAGCCGAACGTGAAGTTTAGGGGGTTCCCTTACGGTCGGTCAACCGCGGAGCCGCTGGAACGCGCCCCCCCGCCCGTCGTAGTAGGAGGAGAGGGCCTGGCTCCAGGCCCGACGCCGACCCGGCGACCGAGTAAGCCTGGCCTACGGTCCCCCGCTCGCCGCGACGCGAGCGCGGATGTCGCCGCCGCTCACGCGGTCATCCCGCCACGCCGTGACGACCTGGCTCGACGTGCGTGCCACCGTCGGACGCATCTGCGCGGTCGCGGCGGGGTCGTCACTGACGAGCGCCGGCGCCAGCCATGAGTCCGATGCCGCGTCGTACTCCGCGCCCCAGATGTCATAGCTCGCGCCGCGCGCGTCCTGCCAGACGGCGAACGCGGCCCCGTCGCTCGCGACACCCACAGCGAGCGCGACCGGCACCGCCGCGGCATCGCTCACGACGCGACTAGCCTCCCAGCTCGTGGCGCCCGCGCTGAGTCGGGACGTACGGACTTCCGTGCTCCACACGCGGTCGTCGAGCCAGACCACGAACAGGTTGCCGCTCGCATCGCTGTCGATGCGCGGCGCGTACTGGTCGGCCATGCCTGGGTCATCGCTGATCCGCTCATTCACCGTCCAGCTCGCCGCGCCAAGGGACAGCTTCGAGAACCACACATCGAAGTTGCCGGCGCGATCGTCTTCCCAGACGGCGTAGGCGGTGCCGTCCACCGCGACCGCGACGTCGGGCGTGAACTTGCGCGACGTCCCGTTGTCAGTCACCCGCAGGTTCGCAGCCCAAGTTGCGCCGCCCGCTGACAGGCGAGACGAGTACACATTCCAGGCACTCGATCGGTGGTCTTCCCACACCGCGACCGCGCCGCCTCCGCTCGTCACGGCAATCCGCGGCGTCGCCTGAAGCGTCGCGGCGCGAGTGTCGTCGTTCACCCTGAGATTCGCGCCCCACGCGCTGCCGCTGCGTTTCGCGAAGTAGATGTTCGTGTCGGGCGTCTTCTTGCCATCGCGCTGGTCCTGCCACACGGCGTATGCGACGCCCGAATCGTCCACAGCGATCGCCGCGTTCCATTGCGTCCGGCCGGTTGTGTCGTTGCTGACCTTCTGGTTCGCGCTCCAACTGCCCGTGACCGCATCGCGAAGCGAGAAGTAGATGTCACCGTTGGAACCCGAGCGGTAGTCGTCCCAGATGAGATAAGCCGCCGAGTCGACGCCGATCGCCGCGTCGGGGCGATCCTGCTGCCCCGCGGACAGGTCATTCACCCGCACGCTCTCCTGCCAGCCCAAGAGTGCGGGCGCGATCGAAAGCACGCCGACGAACGAGAAGATCGGTAGGCGCAGCGAGCGCAGGTCCACACTCTTCCTCCCAGCTCGCACGCCCAACCACTTGGTGTGGTCACCCATATGTGCGTTCCCCTCGTGGAATGACCGGTTGAGGGCAACTTACTCGGCTCCTCAGCGCTGTCAACCGGTACCAAAGAGGCCGGCCTTCCGGCCGGCCTCTCGAAGTACGCGTGCAGGCGCTATTCAGCGGGTTGTTTGAGATCCGCCTCGGTCGGCTCGGCGTCCGCGATGTC
>JANNUM010000157.1:0-3486 GCA_031395235.1 Chloroflexota bacterium | reverse complement strand
GTCGGTAGCATGAGCCACGCGTGAGAGAGCTGTACCAGGTGGTGGAGGTCGGGCCGTCCTGGTATCAGGACAACATCCCGTGCCAGGAGGCCTGTCCGGTGAAGACCAACTGCCGTGGGTATCTCAACCTCGCGGCGGCCGGCGAGTTCGAGAAGGCGTGGGAGCTCGCTCTCGATCCCAACCCGATGGCATCGATCTGCGGGTCGGTCTGCGCGGCGCCATGTGAGACGGCGTGCCGGCGCAAAGAGATCGACAAGCCGCTCTCGATCCGTTACGTGAAGAAATTCCTGTCCGACTGGACGCATACGAACGTGCGCGTCGATGGTCATTCGTACACGCAACCACCACCGCCGGTCATCGGCCCGCCGCGCGGGCGCGTGGCGGTCGTCGGCGCGGGATGCGCCGGCCTCTCCGCCGCGAGCGACCTCGCGAAGCTCGGCTTCGGTGTCACCGTCCTAGACGCGCTCGATCAGGCGGGCGGAACGGCGCTCGCGGGCGTGCCCCCGTTCCGTCTCCCGCGCGAGGTCATCGACCGCGACATCAACGGGATCGTCAACGAGAACGTCGAGCTGCGCCTTTCGACGTACGTCGGCCGCGATGTGACGCTGCGGCAGCTGCACGACGAGTACGACGCCGTGCTCGTGACCGCGGGCTGCTTCGAGCCGAACTATCCGGCGGAGATCAAGAACCTCGACGCCGACGGCGTGATGGCGGGCATCGTGTTCCTGGAGCGCGCGTATCGCGGCCGCCCGGTCGAAGTGGGGAAGAGCGTCGTCGTCCTCGGCGGCGGCTATACCGCGATGGACTGCGCCTCGACCTCGTGGCGACTCGGCGCGGATCAGGTGTCGATCGTGTACCGCCGCGGCCGCGATGAGATGGTCGTCGACGAGGAGGAGCTCACGGAGACCGAGCGTGAGGGCATCCACTTCGTGTACCTCGCGTCGCCGGTCGAGATCCTCGCGACGGAGTGGGGCCACGTGCGCGGCGTGCGCTTCATCCGCAACAAGCTCGGTGAGCCGGACAAGAGCGGGCGCCGTAGCCCCGAGCCGATCGCCGGGTCCGAGTTCGACGTCCCGTGCGAGACCGTCCTGCTCGCGCTGAGCCAGAACCCCGACACGACCTGGCTCGCCGACATCCCGGAGTTCCGCGTCAAGCGTTACCGCGATCTGAAGATCGATCCGGAGACCTACCAGTCCTCGGTCCCGAAGATCTTCATGGCCGGCGACTATCGCGAGGGGCCGTCGACGATCATCGCGGCGGTCGCCGATGGGCGGTCCGCAGCCCAGCAGGTCGCGCGGTTCCTCGATCCGATCGCCTCCGCGGTGAACGTCCCCGAGTACCACGAGATCGTGACGCTGCGACGCTCGAGCACGCCAGACAACATCGGACAGATCGCCGGTGAGGGCGAGCTCGCGCGCGTCTACCACAACATGTCGGTTGACTACGACCGGATCCCGCGGCAGGAGATGCCCAAGCTCGCGAAGAAGGAGCGCCGCGGACTCTTCCTCGAGGTGAACCAGGGCTACGAGCAGGCGCAGGCGATCGCCGAGTCGGACCGCTGCCTCAAGTGCAACTTCAACATCGAGATCATCGGCGAGCTCTGCATCATCTGTGGCGGGTGCGTCGACGTGTGCCCGATGGACGTCATCCACATGGTCGACATGTCTGACATCGTCGACGACGGCGCGATCCCCGCGGTCGGCGAGGCGAAGAAGTGGGGGCAGGGCGTCGCGTTCTTCCTAGACGAGACCGCCTGCATCCGGTGCGCGCTCTGCATCATCCGCTGCCCGACCGACGCCATCACGATGAACCGTTACGGCGCGGTGATGCCCGCGATCGGCAACACGCTGCCCAAGGAATCGATCGACGACGAGGTGCACCTGGATCTGACCGTCGGCGCGGGCAGGTCGATCCGGCCGCTTCCTATGTACGATCCCGCCCGTGCGCCCGGGTACAAGAACGGGCACGACCACGACGGACACGTCGGCGACAACGGCCAGCCAGTCACAGAACGACAGAAGGAGCACGTTCACTAGATGCTCGACATACCGCTGCAGCTCTGGCAACGCGTGAAGCAGGGCCCCCTCTGGAAGTCGCTCTTCCGCCACGGCTACCCGGACTCACGCAAGAACCAGTCGCTCGCGGTGTTCACGAACGTGTTCCTGCACCTGCACCCGGTCAAGGTGCGGCGTCACGCGCTCGCGATCCCGTACACGTGGTGCATGGGTGGGCTGTCGTTCTTCCTGTTCCTCGTGCTCACGCTGACCGGGACGCTGCTGATGTTCTATTACCGGCCCACCACCGAGTGGGCGTACTCGGACATCAAGGACCTCGAGACGGTCGTCATCTTCGGACAGCTGCTGCGCAACATGCATCGCTGGGCGGCGCACGGCATGGTGATCACCGTGTTCCTGCACATGATCCGCGTCTTCTACACCGGCTCATACAAGCCGCCGCGCGAGTTCAACTGGGTCGTCGGCACGCTCCTCTTCTTCCTCACGATCTTCCTCTCGTACACCGGCTACCTGCTTCCTTGGGACCAGCTCGCGCTCTGGGCCGTTACCGTCGGATACGAGATCGCAAACGCGACGCCCGTGGTCGGCGCCGAAGTGAGCTTCCTCCTCTTCGGCGGCTACCAGCTGGGTCCGAACGCGCTGCTTCGGTTCTACGTGCTCCATGTCGTCGCGCTGCCACTTGCCACGGGCTTCCTGATCGCCATTCACTTTTGGCGAATCAGGAAGGATGGCGGGATCAGCGGGCCGCTGTGAGCGACGCCACGAAGTGCGCGAGCTCGACGTCGCGCCCCTCCTCTCGCTCGCTGCTGGCTACGCCGGCCCGCAGTCGACGTAGCGCGCGCCGTTCGGGCCGGCTGGGCGCAGACGCTCGCTCGAGGAGTGCCGCTCCGTTCTCGCTCGCGATTCCCACTCACGTCGTCGGGGCGCGCCCGTGACAGCTCCGCGCGGTCCGCAGCCATTTCCGGGACAGGAGAAGCGGCTGCGACTTCTCGCATTCGTGCGGCAGGACTCGGTGGTGCGCGTCGACAAGCGCGTCGAGGACACCGCGATGGTCTGGCCGCACCTGCTCGTCATCGAATTCATCGCCATGATGATCTGGTCGCTCGGCCTCTTCGCGATCTCGGCGCTGTTCAACGCGCCGCTGCAGGACCACTCGACCATCGACTGCACGCCGAACCCCTCGAAGGCGCCGTGGTACCTGCTCAATCTGCAGGAGCTGCTGCTTCACATGGATAAGGGGCTGGCCGGCCTCATCGTTCCGGGGATCTGGCTTACCTTCATGGCGGCCATCCCGTACATCGACCGCGATCGTGCCGGCATCGGCCACTGGTTCACCAACGAGGTGGGGAAGCGCTGCGCGATCTTCTCCGCGGTCTTCACCGGCGTGATCGTGTCCGCGCTCATCGGATTCGATGCCGTGATCAAGGTGAATCGCTCGGTCATCGACCCGGTCACGAAGATCAAGACCGGC
>JANNUM010000017.1:0-3080 GCA_031395235.1 Chloroflexota bacterium | reverse complement strand
CATCGTCGCGCTCATCGCCTCGATCTTGATATCGCTCGTCAGCTGGGCCCTGTCGATGGTCCTGCCCGACTGACGTCGGGCGCGTGATGGCGACGAAGGGTCCGCCCGACTTCGTCGTCGTGACCGGCTTGTCTGGCTCGGGCAAGTCACAGGCCGTGAAGGTCTTCGAGGATCTCGACTACTACACGCTCGACAACCTGCCGCCCGCACTGATGAAGACGACTCTCGACGTCTGCCGCAAGGGCGGGCACCCGCGCGTCGCGTTCGTCATCGACGCGCGCAGCGGCGCGTTGTTCGCAGAGGCGAGCGCGGCGCTCGACACGCTCGCCGCCGACGGCGATCGACCGCACATCCTGTTCTTCGATGCGTCCGACGACGTCCTGTTGCGCCGGTACAGCGAGACCCGCCACCGCCATCCGCTGGAGGGCGCCGGTGGCGTCCAGCCCTCGATCGACGAGGAGCGAAAAATGCTCGTCGCGCTGCGCGCGCGCGCCGACAAGGTCATCGACACGACCCACCTCACGGTGAAGGACCTCCGCGACACGCTCCACTCGCTGTACGGCGGCGGGTCCACGGGCATGCTGGTGCACGTGACAAGCTTCGGCTACAAGAACGGCGTGCCTCCAGGGGCCGATCTCGTTCTCGACGTGCGATTCATGGAGAACCCCTTCTACATCCCGGAGCTCCGGCGGAAGACCGGTCGTGACGCAGAGGTGCGCGAGTTCGTGCTGGGCCATCCGGCGACGCAGGAGTTCCTTTCGCACCTCATGCCGTTCCTACGTTTTGCCCTGCCGCGATACGAGGACGAGAAGAAGGCGCGCCTTGGCGTGGCCTTCGGCTGCACCGGTGGCTGGCACCGATCGGTCGTTGTCGCGGACGAGGTCGCGAAGCGTTTAAAGGACTTCTGGCCGGGAGAGATCACGGTTGATCATCGCGACATCGGACGCCCGGAGGTGGCGACCTGAGCCCACGGGGCGTGACACGGGCGCAGCGGTCGCCGCTGTCCGAAGAAGTGAAGGCCGAGCTGGCGCGCGTCCGCCCCGCCGACTGCGACCGTCGCGTGCTCGCCGCCCTTCTGCCGCGCGCGGAGCATCTCGGCGTTCCAGCGCGACGCCTGGCCCACGCGGCCGAGCTCGCCGGCGGCCGCGCGTCGCTGCGGCGTGCGTGCTGCCGGCGAACGTATCTGCGCGGTCTCTTCCTCGCGGGCGGGTCGGTCTCGGCCGGGCCGTCGGGTTATCTCCTGGAGCTTCGCCCGCCGCGCGGCGAGACGACGCGTGCTCGCACCGTGCTCAAACGCGAGGGGTTCGCACCGCGCTCGCGCGTACGGCGTGGTCGTCAGGTCCTGATGCTTCGCGCCGCCGACGAGATCGCCTCATTCCTGCGCCACGCCGGCGCCGGGGAGACGCTCCTGCGGTTCGAGACACGGCGTGTCTCGCGCGAGATGCGCGGCCGCACGAACGCGAGCGTCAACGCGGATGCGGCCAATCTCGCGCGCGCCGTCGCGGCCGCGCGCGATCAGATCGAGGCCGTCAACACGCTCGCGGGCTCCGGCCGCCTCGCGCGGCTCCCCGCGGAGGTGCGCGCCGCCGCGGCCGCGAGGCTACGAGCGCCCGAAGCGACGCTGGTCGAGCTCGCAGCCCGGCTCGATACGACGAAGTGGGTGGTCCGGCAGCGGCTGCGCCGCGTCGTCGACGAGGCCGCGCGATGACACGGTCCCGGTTGGTCCTATGAGCTTGGTTCATACAACCGGCGCTCGTGCGCGGACGGAAGCTGCGGCTTCCGCCCGCCGCCCTCGCTTGGTTGTTGGCAACTGGAAGATGAATCCTCCGACCATCGCGGAGGCGGTCGCGCTCGCGCGCGCGGTCGTGACCGTCGCGCCGTCGGGCGACGTCGCCGTTGCCGTCGCGCCGCCGGCCATCGCGCTCGCGGCCGTCGCCGAGGCGCTGCGCGATCGGAACGTCCTTGTCTACGCGCAGGACGTGCACTGGGAGGACAAGGGCGCGTACACGGGGCAGATCGCGGCTTCGATGCTCGCCGGCGTCGCGGCCGGCACGATCGTCGGGCACTCCGAGGTACGCCGCGATCTCGGCGACGACGACACGCGTGTCGCCCGAAAGCTCGCTCGCGCGATCGTCGCCGGTCTGCGCGTCGTCCTCTGCGTCGGTGAGAGCGAGGCGCAGCACCTCGCCGGGGACATGGAAGCCGTCATCGCCCGGCAGGTCGCGGCGGGCGTCGCGCCGCTGCGCGCCGATCGTGAACGCGCGGCGCAGCTCGTCATCGCGTACGAGCCGATCTGGGCGATCGGGACCGGACGTCCGGCAACGGGCGCTCACGCGGCGGCTGCCGCGCGCCTGATCCGCCGCTCCCTCGAGGCAGCGGGCCTCTCCGGTGACCGCATGCCGATCCTCTACGGCGGCAGTGTCACCGCGGCGGGCGCGAGCGAGTTCGCCGGCGCCGACGGCATCGACGGCGCGCTCGTTGGTGGAGCGTCCCTCAAAGTCGAGGAGTTCGGAGCGATCGTGCGGGCCTTCGCGTGACGTCGGCGTACCGTCCCGTCGTGCTCTGCGTGCTCGATGGCTGGGGGATCGCTCCCGATGGACCGGGCAACGCCGTGACGCGTGCGAAGACACCACGTCTCGATGCGCTGTTCGCGCGCTACCCGCACGAGAAGCTCGAGGCCAGCGGCCGCGCCGTCGGCGTGCCCGACGGAGTGATGGGGAACAGCGAGGTCGGACACCTCACGATGGGCGCGGGCTACATCCAGTACCAGGAGCTCGTCCGCATCAACGATGCGATCGACGACGGCAGCTTCTTCCAGAACGCCGTGCTGCGGGCGGCGTGCGCCGCGGTCCGCGAGGGCGGGACGCTCCACCTCCTGGGTCTCATCTCGACCGGCGGTGTGCACGCGGATATGAAGCATCTCGCCGCGCTCATCGAAATGGCGAAGCGCGAGCGCGCTTCGCGCATCGTCGTGCACGCGTTCCTCGATGGACGCGACATGCCGCCGCGAAGCGCGCTGCAGCTCCTGCCGGCGATCGGCGCGTCGATCGCCACCGTCCATGGCCGTTACTACGCGATGG
>JANNUM010000151.1:0-5723 GCA_031395235.1 Chloroflexota bacterium | reverse complement strand
ACCTGAACCTCCGTCACGTTGCGCACCTCGATCGGCTTCCCCGCCGTGGTCTTGCGCGCGCCGACGGTGATGACATCGGCTGCCTCGTGCTCGCCGAGGAGCCCGAGGTTCGAGGCGCTCGTGAATGACAGCTCTATCGTCTCGTCGCCGTCGTTGCGCAGGCGGTATCGCACGCCGGCCGCGAGGCCTTCGTCCGCGATACGGATGTCCTTGCGGATGCCGAGACCCGGCGTTGCGGCGAGCGTGCGTGCCGGCGGCTCGAGCGTGAGGCTCACCGTGCGCGCCTCGCGCTGCGGCGTGAGCGCGTAAAGGGCCGCGTGGAGGTTCACGGGCTCGCCCTTGCGCACGGTGAAGCTGTCCTGGAAGAGACCGCGGCGCGCGGGGTCGTATTCGAGCAGCTTCGACATCCCGCGCTCCTTCGCGCGCACGGCCTCGTGGATCGACTTCGTCTCCTTCTCGGCGGCCTTGCCCACGAGCACCTTGCCCGCCTTCTCGGCGCGGCGCAGCTCGTCGTGCTCCGCCTCGGGCCGGCGTGCGAGCGTGTCGACGAGATTCGTCGCCGACGCGTAGATGTCCCACTCGATGATCGCGCCGCCCTGCACGTGCACGAATACCGCGCCGGCGTTGCCGCGGAAGATGTACTCGTCGTATCCGTCGACGTCGTAGTCGCGCGACTCACCCGCGGCGACGCGCCGCTCGGACAGGATGCGCTCGGCTTTCAACAGCGACGCGTACGCGTCGGAGCGCAGATGCGGCAAGTAGATTCCGCCGAAGACGCCGTGCCAGTACACGTCGTTGCCCTGCGCGCGCCATAGGTTCTGTTGCGCCTGCCGCACTTCCATCGACGAGTCGAGGATGCTGCGGCGCGCGAGCTCCTCGGACACGATGAGCATCCGCTTGTGAAGCGCGTTCGACTCGGGATACTTCGCGAAGAAGTTGCGCCAGAGCGGTGCCGTCACGAGCGACTCGAGGTCCTCGCCGAGCTTGTGGCGCGCCTGCTGCAGGCGGCGCGCCGCGGGCGCGTCGAGCGCCCATGCGCTCATCTCCGGATACGCGCCGCCGGGGATGTAGATGCGACGCGCCGGCTTCTGGAAGATCCAGGCGTCCTCGAGCGTCGCGGTCTGGATGAAGTCCGCCTGCGAGAGGGCCGTGAAGAACTGCTCGAGCCAGCCATCTTTGTGCACGCGCTGGTACGTGCCGGGCCACGCGCCGAATTTCTCGCCGTCGTCCGCGTACACAACAAGGCGCGCGCCGGCCGCATGCCGTTCGCGCAGCTCCTTGATCGTCGCGCTCACTTCGCGGAACGGAATGAGGTAGCGGAGCCTCATGCTGCCGGGGAACACGATGACCGGCAGGCCCTGGTCTTCGGTGATGTACGACTCGCCGGTCTCGTCCTTCTTCAGACCTGCGCGCAGGAAGTGCTCGTCGTCGAGGACCGTGTATGCGATGCCCGCCTCAGCGAGAAGGGATGGAAGGTGCGGCTCCCAGACGCGCTCCGTCAGCCAGGCCCCGAGTGGTCGCTGTCCGAAGATCGCGTTGACCCGGTCGGTGAGCGCGCGGATCTGACCAACGCCGTCCCGCCGCGGCACGCCGACCAGCACCGGCTCGTAGTAGCCGCCCGACAGAAGCTCGATCTGACCACGCCGCACGAGGTCGGAAAGATCGCCGATGACGTCGGGCCGGTTGGCTTCCAGCCAGTCCAGGAGCGGTCCGGAGAAATGGAGGCTCGCCTTCACTTCGGGATGGCGATAGAGGGCAGCCACGAGCGGCGCATACGCGCGCTCGGTCACCTCCGAGAAGACAGATGGGAAGTTCCCCGCGGGTTGGTGCTGGTGGAAAACCAGCGCCACGCGCAGCCGGTCGGCCAATTAGGGGCATTTTAGCGTAAAACCGTTGTTGACGCCCGATTCGTACGCTCTGCGTACGAAGGGCTCGCCAGTTTGTATGCGAACTCGACAGAGCTCCGTGGATACGTCACGATCGCGAGGTTGATGGGCCGTCTCCTTCTTTACGGCGCCCTATTTATCGCCGTCACCGTCGTCGTGGTGAGCGCTTGTGGTCCAGAGCGCGTCGTCCTGCCGCGGCCCAGTCCGAGCGCCACTGGCCTGCCGACCGTCGCGCCCACGACCGCAGCGACCACCGCCACCCGGACCGCGACGGTCGCCCCGACCACCGCGGCACCGGCCACCGCCACACCGATTCCGACCGGCGCCGCCAGCCCGGGGAGTACACCCGCGACCGCCTGCCCGGAGCGGATCGGTGGCGCGGCGAACACGCAGGCGCAGCTCACGGCGATCCGGATCGCCCACAATCCGGGCTTCGATCGGGTGGTCTTCGAGTTCGGGCCCAGCACGGCGCCCGGCGTCTACGGCATGCCGGACTACCGGATCGCCGTCGCCACCTCGCTGTCCGGGCCGAGCGGCCAGCCGGTGCCGATCGACGGGAACGCCCTGTTCGGCGTGCGTTTCCGGAACGCCTCGACCGTGAATCCGAGCGACGGCTCCCGCAGCTACACCGGCGCGAGCTCGCTCAAGCCGACGACCACGCCGCTCATCAAAGAGGTGCGGCTGGTGGAGGACTTCGAGCGCGTCCTGGTCTGGGGCATCGGCCTGCAGCGCCTGGTGTGCCCCACGCTCCTGAATCTCAGCGGTCCGGTGCGGCTGGTCTTGGATTTCCCGACGCCGCCCTGAGATACTTAGGGCTTCGCACGCTTTCGTAGGGAGTTCCGCCTTGGCCGAAGCCCAAACGCTCGCTGTTCGACCCCGCCAGGTGGTGGGTAAGAAGGTCGCCCAGCTCCGCCGCGACGGCGTGCTGCCTGGCGTCGTCTTCGGCGGGCACAAAGATTCGGCCCCGGTCCAGATCGACCTCCGCGCCTTCGAACGCTCCTACCGCCGCTGGGGCAACACGACCCTGCTGTCGCTCGAAGGCCTCGACGGCGATGCGATCCCGGCGCTGATCCACGGCGTTGCGCGCGACACCCTGACCGGCCGCCTGCTCCACGTCGACCTCCAGCGCGTGAGCCTCACCGAGAAGACGCACGCCGAGGTCCCGCTGCACTTCGTGCACGAGTCGCCGGCGGTGAAGACGCTAGGCGCGGTGCTCGTTCACGCCCGCAGCCACGTGACGGTGGAAGCGTTCCCGCAAGACATGCCGCATGCGATCGAGGTCGACCTCTCGCCGCTGGCCGAGATCGACGACGCGATCTTCGTTCGCGACCTCGTTGTCGACAAGACGATCGTGGAGATCATCGACGACGGCGACGAGCTCCTCGTGAAAGCGGTGCCGGTGCACATTGAGGAAGAGCCGGTGGCGGCCGTCGCTGCTCCCGTCGAAGGCGTGGTCGCCGCGGAGGGCGCGGAGGCCCCGGCCGAAGGTGCCGCGCCGGCTGCCGCCGGTGGCGCGCCGGGTGCGGCGGCTGGCAAGCCCGGCGCTACCGCAGCCGCGAAGCCCGGCGCTACCGCAGGCGCGAAGCCCGGCGCTACCGCAGCCGCGAAGCCCGGTGCTCCTGCCGCGAAGGGTGGCGCGCCTGCCGGCAAACCTGGCGCACCCGCGCCGAAGGGCGAGGGCTCGAAGAAGGGCTAGACCCGCGCGGCGAGCGCGCCGCGTACCGCCCGGAAGTCGTCGGGGCTCGCGTCGGGGAACGGATTGTCCGCACGCTCGAGACTGCGCACTTCGATCTCATCCGCGCTGGTGGCGCTGCGCGCGAGCTCCATCGATCGGCGGAAGCGAAGCGAGTGGCTGCGGAAGCGCTCGACCGCGTAGTCCGCGGCCTGTCCGGTCGTGACCAGGAACGGCCAGTCGCTCGACTGCGCGAGCAGCAGCTCGCGCGCGGCCTGACGCGACGCGCGCACACGCAGCGGATCGCTCGGGCGTGACGCGCGCAGCTCGTGGATCTCGAGCGCCATGCGCGCGAGGTCGCTCCACATCCAGGTGTTGCGCTCGTTCGACCAGGTCGCGTGGTCGTTGTTCTTGCCCCACGAGCCCTCGACGAGATCGATGCGCTCGGTCGCCGGATCGCGACGCAGGTATTCGGCGACGCTCAGGGGCGGCGGCCCGCCCGCCGCGAGCTCGCGCAGAACGTGCCCGAGCCAATCCACGCCCTCGAACCACCAGTGTCCGAAGAGCTCGCTGTCGAACGTGACGGTGAGCAGCGCGTTCGTACCGCGCTCCTCTCGATGGCGCGCGAGCGCCTCGCGCACCAGACCGACGAAGTGCACGGCGTGTCCCCGCACGCGCTCGGCGGCGGTGCCCGGCGAGTACTGCTCCTTCGCGCCGAGACCCGTCTTCGTATCGGTGACGCGCCAGTAGCGCAGCCCGCTGCGGTCGTCCTTGCGATGGAACTCGCGGTACGCGGCCTCGCCGGGGTAACCCATCATCGCCGACCACACCTGCCCCGACACCTTGTCGTGCCGCGCGATCGCGACCACGTTCGACTCACGCACCAGATACGGGCGCAGCGTGTCGGCGTCAGTCGAGGAGATGAGCGGCGCGTCGAGCCCACTGCCGCTGCGCTCGCGCTCGAATGCGTGGCCTTCGGCGACGAGACGCTTGCCGCCGAGCAGCGCGGCGTCGGTAAAGAAGTGCGTGAGCCCGTGTGACTCGAGGATGTCCTCGAGGCCCGGAGCGTACGCGCACTCCGGCAGCCAGATACCGCGCGGCTCGACGCCCAGCAGACGCCGTGTGGTACGCGCGCCCACGGCGAGCTGCGCGTGGACCGATGCAGGGTCGAGAAGCGGCAGATATCCGTGCGTCGCGCCCGACGTGAGGATCTCGACGTGGCCGGTGCGTGCGAGATCGGCGAAGGCGCCGACGAGGTCGCGGCCGAACCGCCGCACATAGGCGTCGCGATGCGCGCGGTACAGCGACGCGTAGAAGCGCGCGAGCGATCCGCGCTCGGTGTTGCCGTCGCCGACGAAACGGCCAACGTCGGTGTCGGCGCGATGGATCTGATCGTCGCAGTACTCGATGAATCGCGTGTCGATGTCACGGTCCGCGAGCTGCTCGATGAGCGTCGGCGTGAGCCCGATCGTGATCTGGAACGGGACGTCGTCATCACGCAGGTCATGCAGCAGGCCCAGCAGCGGCAGGTACGTACCGAGGATGGCCTCATGCACCCACTCCTCACCGTGCGGCCAGCGACCCGCGCCGCGCGCATAGGGCAGATGTGAATGGAGGACGAGAGCGAAGGCCTCGGTCATATCCCCAATTGTGGCTGTCGTGCGGCTGGACCGGCTGGAGCCCCTGGGCCGCGGGTAGCATCGCGCCGTGAGCGACGCGGGTTTCGTCGTCGATCCGGACATACGCGTCGCGAAGACGCTGCCCGCCCGCGTGTACTCCGATCCCGCGCTGTTCCACGCGCAGCGCGACCCGCGCGCGTGGCGCGACGAAGTTCTTCACGTGGTCGTCGATCGATCTCACCGCGATGGCCAGCTATCTCCAGCGCGGCATGTTGCCGGGCAATCAGATCCTGAATTTCGTCGGCGAACCGGCGCTGGCGACACGGGATGCGACCGACGTCGCGCCGCTCACCCTCGAGATCACGTCGGCGCTCGACCGTGACGTGATCGGGACGGCGCGTGAGGTCGACCACACCTTCCTGGTTGACCGAGCCGGGCCGGGTCGGTCGCGCGGTCGTGCGCGACGGGCGCCCAGTCGGTTACTACTACGTGCGCTCCGGCACGATCGGCCCCGCCGCGTGGACCGCGAGCGCCGACGCGGAAGCG
>JANNUM010000090.1:0-4442 GCA_031395235.1 Chloroflexota bacterium | reverse complement strand
GGGTCGCCTGGTTTCGCGTTCCGGTAATAGTGCACGCCTTGCACGAGCGAGCTCGCGCAGTTGCCGACGCCGATGATCGCGACTCGGATCCTGCGACCGGCGCTGTGGCCGCGTGTTGTTCGTTTCTTAGCTGGCATATGTTACTTCAACCTTTCTTGTCATCGAGCGCACTCGCCATATGGGCGATGCGCTGGATGACGGTCACGGTCGCGACGAACGCGGCGACAGCGACCGCCGCCGCGAAGAGCTGGGAGTTGCCGGTGACGGCCCAGGCCGCCACGCCGGTGAGATAGATCGCGATGCGTGCCTCGCGGGGTGCGAGGCCCACGCTCGCGCCTTCGCCGAGCGACTCGGCCTTGGCACGGATATAGCTCACAAGGAACGACGCGACGAGCAACAGCAGGCCGCCCCAGAACGAGAGCGCGCTGACGGCCGTCGTGCCGAGGTAGACCGCGGCGATCGCCAGCGCCGCGTCCGACAGGCGGTCGAGCGTCGAATCGAGGAATGCCCCGAAACGCGTGCCACCGCCGGCCGCGCGTGCGATCTGCCCGTCCAGCGTGTCGCTGAGAGTGCCGAGCAGCAGCACCAGCAGCGCCGCCCCAGGCTGCCCGGTCGCAAGGAGCGTCGCGCCGGCGACCGTCACGAGGAAGCCTACGACCGTCACGGCATTTGCGGTCACTCCGAGGGCATGCAGCCGCCGCGCGATCGGCGCGAAGCCGCCGCGTGTCGACTTGGCGAGGCGGTCGGGGACGATGCTCACGAGACGCGGTTCATGAGCGCGCGGAAGCCGCGCTCCTGCATCTCCGTGAAGCGCTCGCGGTCGAACGAGCACCGCACCTCGCGGCCGACGCGCTCCGTGCGGACGATGCCCGCGCCCGTGAGCCGGCGCAGGTGCCATGACATGAGCGGCGCACTGATCCGCAGACGTCGAACGAGCTCGGAGACGGGGAACTCGCCTTCGGTCGCCAGGATCTGGACGACCCGCAGGCGCGTGACGTCGCCGAGCGCACGATGGAACGCCTTGAGCTCACGCAGGTAGGACTGACTGAGCATCGCTCCCCTTCACGGACGCCATGATGACCGCCCGCGACGTATCTTAAAGAATAGTTGAAGTGTTGCCTAGGGGGCCTGTTCCGTCCGTGTGGAGACCTCGGGCGAGAGAAAGCCCTGCGCGAAGACGGCGCCTAATGGCCAACCGGCGAGACGCAGCGCCACCAAGAACCACGACAGGACGATGGTCGCGCGCAGCTGTCCCGCCACGGTGTCGAAGCGCGGGTTGCCCAGGGCGCCGACGCCCGAAACGGTGCCGGCCACGAGCGTCACGATGATCGGTAGCGTCATGTACGCGCCGAGGAGCGCGACGCTGCGATAGTCGACTCCTGCGCGCGAAGCGTAGGCGCCGCCGGCCAGTGGGCCCGCGAGGATGAGCGGCAGCGAGACCACAGCGGTCACCAGGTCCGTGTCACCGAACAATTGCGCGAGGAAGGGCGCGGGCCACACGACGCCGGCGACCGTGCCGACGACGAACGCAAGACCGGCAGCGCGCACCAGACGTTCGGGAGGCCGCCAGGAGGGCAGACGTGGCTGGAAGCCGCGGGCGATGAGACCGACGGCGATGCCGAGCACGAAGCCACCGACCAGCAGCGCGAGGGCGAGCGGTGTGAATAGGAAAGCGTCGATCGAGCCATCGCCCGGCGTGCGTCCGGTAAACGCCACGCCGAGAAAGCGGTTGATCACGAGCGCGGCATGTGCGGCGAGACCAAGCCAGGCGAGGCGGAAGAGCTCGCGGCGCGCCGCGAGGCCGAACGAGGCGACGATGACGGCCGCCGCAACGCCGACGACGAGCGACTCGCCACTCGGATCGAACCGCACATTCGCCAGACGCAAGAGACGGCCGACGATGGCGACCGCGACATTCGCGAGCGCGCCCACGCCGATCGCGTACAGCAGGGTCACTTGCGAGCGGTGCTGAAGATCTCCGCGAGCTCTTTGACCGTTTTCTCCGAGCGTCCCTGACGGAACGCGTCGGCGACACAGGTCTCCAGATGCTGCTCGAGCACGAGAGCGTCGACGCGCTCGAGCGCCTTCTCGATCGCCATGGTCTGCTTCAGGACGTCCACACCGGCGTCGACCGCAGGCGCGCGATGACGTCCTTGCGGGACTCTTCGTTCACGGCCGCATCCTATGCCAAGGGGAGGGGGATCCGGTGTCAGAATCGGCTGATGGCCAAAGGGGAGCCGCTCGCCGCACGGATGCGGCCGCGAGATCTGAGTGAGTTCGTCGGTCAGCCGCACCTGGTCGGCGAGGATCGGATGCTGCGCCGGGCGATCGACGCCGGGCAGCTGCCGTCGATGATCCTGTGGGGACCGCCGGGCACCGGCAAAACGACGCTCGCGGCCATCGCGGCAAAGAAGGCCAGAGCGCGGTTCGTCGCGATATCCGCGGTGTCGAGCGGCGTGGCCGAGCTGCGCAAGATCATCGACGAGTCACGCAAGCTTCGACAGCTCACGGATCAGGGCACGGTGCTGTTCATCGACGAGATCCACCGCTTCAACAAGGCGCAGCAGGACGTCGTTCTGCCGTATGTCGAGAACGGTGATGTCACGTTCCTTGGTGCGACGACTGAGAACCCGTCATTCGAGGTGAACTCCGCCCTGCTCTCTCGTTCACGCGTGTACGTGCTGCAGCCGCTCTCCGAAGAGGATGTGCGAACGATCGTCAGGAGCGCGATGGTGGACGAACGCGGACTGGCCGGAAAGGCGTTGCTGACGCCCGAGGCGGAGGACGCCCTCGTTGCCGTCTCCAACGGTGACGCACGTGTGGCGCTGAACGCTCTCGAGCTCGCCTTCGACTCCATCGCTCCGGGCCCCGACGGACGGCGGGCGATCGACCTGCCACACATCCGCGAGGCGATGCAGCGCAGGAGCCTGCTCTACGACCGCGCCGGCGACATGCACTACGACACGATCAGCGCGTTCATCAAGAGTGTGCGCGGCTCGGATCCGGACGCCGCGCTCTACTGGCTCATGCGCATGATCGACGCGGGCGAGGATCCGATGTTCATAGCGCGCCGCATCGTGATCCTCGCGGGCGAGGACATCGGGCTTGCCGATCCACAGGCGCTGGTCCTCGCTTCGGCCGCGCAGCAGGCGACGCATCTCATCGGATTCCCTGAGGGTTGGTTCCCGCTGGCGGAGGCGACGGTCTATCTGGCGCTCGCGCCGAAGTCGGATTCGCTGAAACGCGGCCTCGCGGAGCTGCAGAAGGACCTCGCCGAGACGCGCGCCGACCCGGTCCCGCTGCACCTGCGCAACGCGCCGACGCCGCTCATGTCAAAGCTCGGGTACGGCAGGGACTACAAGTACGCGCACGACTACGAGGACCACGTCGCCCCGGACACGAGCTATCTGCCCGACTCGCTCAAAGGCCGTCGCTACTACGTGCCGACGGACCTCGGGGCGGAGGCTAGGTTGAAGGAGCGGCTCGAGGCCCTCCGGCGAGCCGTCCGAGGAGCAGACCCAGCTCGAAGAGCAGATACATCGGGAGCGCGACCAGGAGCTGATTGAACGGGTCGGGCGTCGGCGTGATGATCGCCGCGGCCACGAACGACAGCAGGAATACGTAGCGGCGTTGCTTTGCCAGCCACGCACGGCTCACCACGTGGAGACGGATGAGCGCGAAGATGATCACCGGCACCTCGAACACGATGCCCATCCCGAGGATGAAGGTCGTGACGAAGGAGAGGTAGTCGGCGGCGCGGAGCTCGTTGCGGATCACCGGTGCGCCGAAGTTGATCAGGAACTTCAGCGCGTTCGGGAGGAGCAGGAAGTAGCAGAAGAGCATGCCGCCGACGAACAGCGCCAGGACGAATGGGCCGAGCGTCAGCGCGAACCGCCGCTCGTTCGGATGCAGCGCGGGGTCGATGTAGGCGTAGAGCTCGTACAGGATCACCGGCATCGACAGCGCGATGCCTGAGAAGAGGGCGACGCGCATGTACGTGGTGAAGTTCTCGGTCGGGTTCAGCGCGATGAGGCTCTCCTGGCCCGACGGGATGAGCAGGATCTGGATGATGTTGGTCGCAAAGAAGAACGAGATCGCTGACGTGGCAACGATCGCTATCGCCGCGGCCATCACGCGGTCGCGGAGCTCCCCCAGATGCTGGACAAGCGACAGTTCCTTGTCGCGCTCGATCATCGGACGAAACGCTAGCGTAGGTACACTTCAACTGTTCGCCCCCGTAGCTCAGTGGATAGAGCGGCGGCCTCCGAAGCCGTAGACAGGCGTTCGATCCGCCTCGGGGGTACAGAACCGCTCGCGGCACGCCACCTGCACCCAACACCTCCGATATTTCGCGGAGGTGTTCACGTGGGCGTTATTGGATTCTTGGTCGTCGGGCTCCTGGCGGGCTTCATCGCTCGCGCGCTCGTGCCCGGTCCGGACCC
>JANNUM010000027.1:0-6483 GCA_031395235.1 Chloroflexota bacterium | reverse complement strand
CTCCTCCGAGGACCGCGACGCGCTCGCCGCGCTGCCCACGGTGGCGAAGGCGGAGCGCTTCACGCTCTGCCACGGGAGCCTTCGCGATCCGCTTTGGGAATACGTGACCACGGCGCGCGCGGCCGGTGCCACGCTGAAGCTCGCCGAGACCGACCACTGCTGCAACGGTCACACTCACATCCCGGCGCTCTTCCGTCTCGCCGGGGACGGTGCCAAGGCGGCGCATGTCACCGAGGGCACGGTCTACCGCCTCGAGGAACGAACGCTCATCAACCCCGGGAGCGTCGGGCAGCCGCGCGACGGCGACCCACGGGGCTCGTATGCGGTCCTCGACACGGAGGCGGGAACCGCGACCTTCTATCGTGCGTCGTACGGGATAGATGAGACACAACGACGTATCCGCGCGCGCGGCCTTCCGGAGATGTTCGCCGATCGCCTGGCGTTCGGCGTCTAGTGCCGCGCTCGCACTCGTCCTCCTCGCGTCCTGCGGCAGCACCGCCGGCACCGGCGGCGCGGGAGGCGCCGTGCCGAGGAACGTGACCTTCACCGAGGTCACGTACGTCGCCTACGGGCGCCACGACACCGGTCCGGCGATCGTCGTCGGCACGAACGACCACTGGCGCGCGACGCTCGCGCGGCTCGTCGATAGCGCCAACGTGCCAAGTGGCCGGGTGGCGGTGGCCGCGTTCCAGGGCGAGCAGCGCTCCGGCGGGTTCTCCATCCACATCGATCGCATCGAGCGGGACGGCGACCGGCTCGTAGTGCACGCGAAGTTCAGCGAGCCTCCTCCCGGATCGATGAACACGATGGCGCTCACCTCGCCCGTCCACGTCGTGTCGATCGCGGCCGCCGACGCGAAAGACCTGAAGAACGCCGTGCTGCTCGACGAGACCGGGACCGAGAGGGCGCGCATCACCACGACGTAAGGGGACGTCGGCCGACCTAGAATCGCCCCTCACCGATGAGCGAAGAGAAGGGCAAGGGCGACAGCGGCGACGCCGAACCGCCGTCACTCGAGGGGCGCGCTGCCAAGTCCGGAAGACGCCCAGGCGATCGCTACATCCGCATCGTGCGACCCGCGGCCGGGGAGTTCCGCCGACATGGTGGTCACTACGTCGCGACCACGCGCGTGGACGCTCCGCAGGGTGGGCTCGGGCGCGCGTATCAGGCCGCGCGACGCATCCTGTTCGGCTCGCGACTCACCTCCGAAGAAGAGGAGGGCGAGCGGCTCTCGAAAAAGACCGGGCTGGCGATCCTGGCCTCCGACAACATCTCGTCCTCGGCGTACGCGACCGAGGAGGCGATGCGCGTACTTGCGATCGCCGGCGCGGCGGCTCTCGCGCTCACCATGCCGATCGCGATCGGGGTCTGCGTGGTCCTCGCGGTGGTCATCCTCTCGGAGTCTCGTGTCATCCGTGCCTATCCGAATGGCGGCGGCAGCTACATCGTCGCGAAGGACAACCACGGCGTCATTCCCGGGCTGATCGCGGCGTCCGCGCTGTTGATCGACTACGTTCTGACCGTGGCGGTGTCGTCGGCCGCGGGGGTTGCCGCGATCTCCAGCTTCGTGCCCGCCGTGCATGACCACCGTGTGCTCTGGTCGCTCGGCCTCATCGCGCTCCTGACCATCGGCAACCTGCGCGGCATCCGTGAGGCCGGCGTCATCTTCGCGGCGCCGACGTACGTCTACGTCGTCTCGCTGCTCGGTCTCATCGCCTACGGCCTGTTCCGTATCGCGACCGGTGACGCGCCGGCCGCGGTCGTGCCGCGCGACGCATTCCCGCCGCAGGGCCTCGAGCTGCTGACGCCGCTGGTCGTCCTCCGCGCGTTCGCATCCGGCTCGGTCGGCCTCACGGGCAGCGAGGCGATCGCCAACGGTGTTCCGAACTTCAAACCGCCCGAGTCACGGAACGCGGTGATCACGCTGGTGTGGATGGGCGCCATCTTCGGTACGCTGTTCCTCGGCCTCACGTATCTCGCAACGAGCATCGGCATCGCACCCGATCACTCCGAGCTCGAGACCGTGAACAGCATGCTCACGCGGTCACTCGTCGGTGACGGCACGCCGTTCTACTACCTGGTCCAGATCTCGACGGCGGTCATCCTGTTGCTCGCCGCGAATACCGGCTTCAGCGGTTTCCCGCGGCTCGCCTCGGTGCTCGCGGACGACCGCTTCATGCCGCGCCAGTTCGCCTTCCGCGGAGAGCGCCTCGCCTTCTCATTCGGGATCATCGCGCTCGCGCTCGTGTCCGCTACGGTGCTGGCCGCCTTCGAAGGGAGCGTTACGAAGCTCGTTCCGCTCTACACGATCGGCGTCTTCCTCGCGTTCACACTCTCGCAGAGCGGTCTGGTGCGACGCTGGTGGCGTCTGCGCGATCCGGGGTGGCGACTGAGCATCGTCATCAACACCTTCGGCACTCTGGTCACGGGGACGGTCCTCGTTGTCGTCGCGGTCACGAAGTTCGAACACGGCGCCTGGATGGTGCTGGTCGTGATGCCGGTCCTCGTCGGAATGCTGTACGCGATCAACCGCCACTACCGGTCGGTGCAGGACGCGCTGACCCTTGATCGGCCGGACGAGCCCATCCCGGTCTTGAAGCCGCCGGTCGTCATCATCCCCGTCGCGCGGCTCGACCGCGCGACGCTGCAGGCGGTCGCGTTCGCGCGTTCCATCTCACCCACAGTGCGCGCCGTGCACATCGCGTCGACCGCCGAGAGCGCCGAGGAGTTCGCGCGCCGCTGGCGGCGCTGGACGACCGAGGTGCCGCTCGACGTCATCGAGTCGCCGTACCGTTCGCTCCTGAAGCCGCTCTTGCGGTATATCGAGCGCATCGACGAGCGCGATGATCGCCCGATCACTGTCGTGCTCGCAGAGTTCGTGCCGCGCAACTGGTGGGAGTTCATCCTTCATAGCCAGACCGCGCTGCGGCTGAAGCTCTCGCTGCTCTTCCGTCCGAACACGATCGTCATCGACATTCCCTATCACACGGAGGACACCGGCCACGGCGTCACGCCGCGCGGGCCCGAGGATCCATCGCAGTAGACTCCCGCGAGCCATGCAGTTAAAGCGCATCCTCGTGCCGCTCGCCGGCACGAGCGTGGACGTGGAGGTCATCCGCGTCGCGGTCGCCCTCGGGAAACCCGCGAAGGCCGAGATCGTCGCCATCCATGTCATCGAGGTACGGTGGAATCTGCCGCTCGACGCGATCCTCGAGCCGGAGAGCGAGCGAGGTGAGGGCGTGCTCGATGACGCGGTGAAGGTGGCGGAGAAAGCCGGCGCGCACCTCGCAACGGAGCTCGTGCAGGCGCGCGAAGCCGCCGCCGCGATCATCGACACCGCCCGCGACCGCAATGCCGACCTCATCGTGCTTGGCATGCCATACCGCAAGCGTTTAGGCCGGGTGTACGTCGGCAAGACGGTCCAAAGCGTCTACGTCGGAGCGCACTGTGCAGTGCTCGCGTATCGTCAGGAAGAGACACGGTGAACATCGTCATCGTCGGATGCGGGCGGGTCGGCGCGTTCCTCGCGGGTCAGCTCGACAAGGCTGGTAACGCGGTGACGATCGTCGACCTCGACCGTGGTTCGTTCGTACACCTGCCCCAGGACTTCGGTGGTACGACGCTGCTCGGCAACGGCACCGACCTGGATGTGCTCCGGACCGCGGGCATCGAAAAGGCCGACGCGGTCTTCACCCTCACGCAGGGCGACAACCGGAACCTCATGGCCGCACAGATCGCGCGCCAGATCTTCGGTGTGAAGCGTGTCATCGCGAAGGTGAACGATCCGATCCGCGCCGCGCTGTACCGCGCGCACGACATCAGCACCGTCTCGCGCACCACGATCCTCGGCACGCTGCTCGAGGCGATGCTCATGGGCGACGTCGAGGTGGGCAAGGTGCTGCTCGAGAAGTCGAAGCAGTTGGAGGCCACGATGGCCGGGGATCTCGGCTAGGTGTATTTCGTCATCGCCGGCGGTGGCCAGGTCGGCTTCCACCTCGCCAAGGCGCTCCTCGAATCGTCGCACGAAGTGATGCTCCTCGAGAGCGATCGGCGTCGCGCGCAGGTCATCGAGGCCGAGCTCGGCTCGGTCGTGCTCAACGCGCCGGCCGACGAGGGCCGCTACCAGATCGAGGCCGGTTGCCAGCGCGCGGATGCCGTCATCGCGGTGACCGGCGAGGATCCCGCCAACCTCATCATCTGCCAGCTCGCGAAGTGGAAATGCAACGTGCCGCGCGTCATCGCGCGCGTGAACGACCCGAAGAACGAGATCGTGTTCAAGGCACTCGGCATCGACGAGACGATCTCGTCGACGCGCGTGATCATGAGCGTCATCGAGCAAGAGCTGCCCTCAGGCGGATTCCTGCCGCTCATGCCGCTCACCGGCTCGCACCTCGAGCTCATCGAGGCCGAGATCGCCGCGGGGACACCTGCGGCGGGAAGGTCGATCGGCGCGCTTGGGCTGCCCGACGGGGCGGCCATAGGCGGGATCGTGCGCAAGGGCGTCGTCTTGCACGCGGACGACGACACGAAGCTGCAGGTCGGCGATCGGATCGTGGTGCTTTCTCCGACCGCGGCCGAGAACGGCGTGCGAAAGGCGCTGTTCGGCTAGTCGCGTGCCACTAGTGCGCGAGCGCAGCCTCCTCGACGCCCGGCATGGCGAGACCGGCGGCGACGCTCGTGAACGCCGCGGCGTCACGCACGCGCGCGCTCGGGAAACGGTGCGCGAGAAGCGCGCGGAAAGCCGGGATCGCGCTCGATCCGCCCGTGGTCACGACTTCCGCGATGTCAGCTGAGCTCACCGTCGCGCGGACCAGCACATCGGTGATCAGCGCGTTCGTGTCAGTGAGCAAACGGTCGATCAGGCGCTCGAAGCGCCCGCGCGTGATGCGCGCGTCGACGTCGACCGCGGCGTGGTGATACGAGAGGATCGCCGCGGGTGCGCTTGAGAGCGCGCACTTCGCGATATCCGCGGTCATGAAGATCTCGTATCCGAGCTGCAGCTCGATCGCGCTCCGGAGCGCGGCGAGCTCGCGCCTGGGAGCGCCTTGGCGAACGAGATCGTCGAGGGCCTCCAGCAGCGGCTTCTCGTTCAGGGCCGAGAGCGCGTGCCAGTCGTGAAGCGCGTTCACGATGAAAGCGGGTAGCCGCAGGCGTTTCGGACCCCAGGTCGCTCCCGAGCCGAGCTGCGGCGCGACGATGTCGTCGATCACCCGCTCGGTGCAGCGGTCGCCACCGATGTTGCGGCCGGCGGTCGCGACCACCTCGAGCGCGCCGCCCTCGCGCCGGGCCTCGCGTCGGGCCTCGCGTCGAACAATCGCGAGGTCGAGCGTGCCTCCGCCGAAATCGAAGACGAGCGTCAGCCCCGACGTGACGTCGGCCGCGTGCGCGGCGCCGACAGGCTCGAACGCGAAACGTACCTCGCCGAAGCCAGCGAGCTCCGCTGCCCGACGCATGCGTGATACGGCGCGGGCCTCGGCCGCCGCGCCGCCGACGTACTCGACCGGCCGGCCGATCGTGATCTCCGCCGGCATCTCGCCAACGAGCTCGTGCACCCGCGCCCGAACGTGGGCCAGCACCACCGCGATGAGGTCCTCGAGCCCACGCGCTTCGCCGAAGACGTTCGTGCGCACGTCGAGCGGCTCGCCCAGGAACGTCTTCAGCGACTGGAACAACCGACCCGGCGATGAGGTGTCGGTGTAGATCTGCGCCTCGACCGTCTTCTGCCGAGGGTTCGATGATTCCAGGCGTACGCCCAGCGGCCTGAACTCCCGGGTGATCGGGCCGCGCTGGCGGTTGTCCGCCAGATACGCCTCGATAGCGGGCCGTCCGACGACGCTCGATCCGTCTCGTCGCACGTAGAGGACCGTCGGCATCGCTGCGCCCGCCAGGGGATCGATGGGCAGCACGGTCGAGCGCTCGCCGTCCCAGACCGCGAGCGAGGTGTTCGACGTGCCGAAGTCGAGGCCGAGGCGCACGGCGCGCGATTGTCGCACCGCTCTAGACGACCGCGCGCCTCCGCGCGAAGCGACGCAGCGCGACCGCGCCCCAGATCGCCTCGACCAGCGCGAACGGCCAGATGCCCGCGAGCCACGCGTACGTCGCCGCGGCCCAGCAGGCCAGAGCGAATCCCAACACGAAATAGGGCGAGCGATCCTCGGCCGCGTAGCAGGCGAGCATCACGCCGACGCTGGCGAGGCCGAAGGCGGTGAGGGGATCCACGCCGTCCACACTCGCACCTCGGTCTCCAGAACCCTTGCTTCAGCGGCCAGGATGGGGCACGCCAATCGGGTAAGAATGTTGACAATGCTATTGATAGGTCTTATACCAAACGCACATGGCACGTGCTCAGCGGCCCGTTTACGTTATCTCCATCGCTGCGGGCCTCGCGGGCTGCCACCCGCGCACGCTGCGGATCTACGAGGAGGAGGGTCTGCTCGAACCGGTCAGGACCCAGACGAACATCCGCCTTTACTCCGACGACGA
>JANNUM010000004.1:0-2313 GCA_031395235.1 Chloroflexota bacterium | reverse complement strand
TTCGACCTGGACCCCATCCTCAACACCGTGGTCGAGAATGCGGCGCGGCTTGCCGACGCGGATCTCGGCTGGATGGCCAGGAGCGACGGCAACCAGCTCGTGGGCGGCGCCCGCTACACGAGCGACGGCGACTTGAGCGTGTTCGCGAGCCTCGGCATGCACAGCGTCGTTCGCTTCACACCGAAGGGCGAAAGCATCAGCGGACGCGCGTTCCTCACACGCAGCACGATCCACGTCGAGGACATCACGCTCGACAATGAGCCGACGGAGACATCGCACGTACCCAAAGCCCCGCGCCTTTACGGTGATCCGGCGCGCAGCGGCTCGCGGACCGTCCTTGCGGTACCACTGCTCGTCGAGGGCGAGGCGATCGGCGTGATCCTCGTCGCGCGCCGCACCGTTCGCCGCTTCTCGGACCGGGAGGTCCAGGTCGTGGAGACCTTCGCCGACCAGGCAGCCATCGCCATCCAGAACGTCCGGCTGTTCAAAGAGATCCAGGACAAGAGCCGACAGCTCGAGGTGGCGAACCGCCACAAGAGCGAGTTCCTCGCCAATATGTCCCACGAGCTCCGGACTCCGCTCAACGCGATCATCGGGTTCTCGGAGGTGCTGTTGCAGGGGATCTTCGGCGACGTGAATGAGAAGCAGCGCGAGTATCTGACGGATGTGCTCGGCTCGGGTCAGCACCTGCTCTCGCTGATCAACGACATCCTGGACCTGTCGAAGATCGAGGCCGGCCGCATGGACCTGGAGCTCTCGACGTTCGCGCTGCGCGACGCCCTCGAGAGCGGCCTGACGATCGTGCGAGAGCGGGCGGCGCTCCACGGGATCGCGCTGACCGCGGTCGTGGCGAGCGATGTCGGGACCATCGAGGCGGACGAGCGCAAGGTGAAGCAGATCCTCTACAACCTATTGAGCAACGCGGTGAAGTTCACGCCGGACGGCGGCCGCGTCGAGGTCAGCGTGCGCGCGGAGAACGGCGATGTTCGCGTCGAGGTGCGGGATACGGGCATCGGAGTCGCGACGGGCGATCAGGAGCGCATCTTTGACGAGTTCCGTCAGGCCGGGCGCGAGCGATCGCGCGAGGGCACCGGCCTCGGCCTCACGCTCACGAAGCGCTTCGTCGAGCTTCACGGCGGCCGGATCTGGCTCGAGAGCTCCCCTGGGAAGGGCAGCACGTTCGGATTCACGCTACCCCTGCGACGTGCGGCCACGGTGAGCGTATGAAAGACCTGATCCTCATCGTCGAGGACAACGACAAGAACCTGAAGCTCGCGCGCGACCTCCTGCGCTATCACGGGTTCGACACGATCGAAGCCACCAGCGCCGAGGACGGCATTCCGCTCGCGCAAGCGCGGAGGCCGGGACTCGTGCTCATGGACATCCAGCTACCCGGGATGGACGGGGTGAGCGCGCTCCAGAAGCTGCGGGCCGACCCGGCGACGGCGGCGATCCCGGTCGTCGCGATGACGGCTTCGGTGATGAAGGAGGACCGCGAGCGCTTCGACAAGGCCGGATTCGACGGTTTCATCACCAAACCGATCGATGTGAAGAGCTTCCCGGAGCAGATCCGCGCTCACCTGCGGGCGGGTCGAGCATGAAGACGCAGCGGAGGATCCTCGCCGTCGACGACACGCCCGAGAACCTACGGCTGCTCGACGCGATCCTCACGCCACGCGGATACCAGCTCGTGACCGCGGATTCCGGCACCGCAGGGCTCGAGGCCGTGCATCGTGAGCATCCCGACCTCGTGATGCTCGACATCGTGATGCCAGGCCTGAACGGCTACGACGTCTGCCGCCGGCTGCGCGACGACCCCGCGACGCGCTTCCTGCCGATCGTGATGATCACCGCGAGCGGCGATCAGGAACGCGTTCAGGCGCTCGAGGCGGGCGCCGATGACTTCATCGCCAAGCCGTTCAATCAGCTCGAGCTGCTCGCGCGTGTGCGCTCGCTCCTTCGTCTCAAGGAATACCACGACACGATCAAGCAACAGTCGAATGAGCTCGCGGAATGGAATCACACGCTCGAGGCTCGTGTCCGCGATCAGGTGGAGGAGATCGAGCGCGTCGGCAGGCTGCGCCGCTTCCTGTCGCCGCAGATCGCCGAGCTCGTGTTGTCGGAGGAGTCGCTGTTGCAACCGCACCGGCGCGAGATCAGCGTCGTCTTCTGCGACCTGCGCGGCTTCACGACCTTCTCCGAGACCGCCGAGCCCGAAGAATCGCTCGCGGTGCTTCGCGACTACCACCAGGCCGTCGGCGCCTCCGTCTTCCGCCATGAGGGCACGCTCGAACACTTCGCGGGCGACGGCGT
>JANNUM010000062.1:0-2896 GCA_031395235.1 Chloroflexota bacterium | reverse complement strand
GCGCGTACCTCCGCGTGCTGCCGGCGATCGCGGGCGTCGCGGCGCTGGCGTGGCTCGGCACGCGCGGGAGGACGCGCGCGTGACGCGCCGCTTCGCGCTCTACGCTGCGGCGAACGCGCTCGCGCTCGCCTGGTCCGTGTTCGCGGTCACCCGGCCGTGGGTCGGCACGATCGCCGAGGACCCGCAGCGAGAGCTCGTCCAGCGCACGCTGCCCCTCGCGCTTGTCGCGGCCGCGGTCGTCACCGCGCTCATGGCGACGCTGCTGCCAGATGCGCGCCGGGACGCATTCCTGCGTCGGCACTTCGCGATCTATGTCGTGACTCCGGTCCTGCTCTTCCTGCTGTCGCGCGGCGGCGGCGTCACGACGCAGCATCTGGGCGCGGTCTATCTGCTCGCGGTCGCGTTGTGGACCGCGCATGCGACCCTGGGCCTCTGGCACGTGGTCGCGAATCTTCCCGACCGGCGCGCCGCGCTCACGCTCGCGGCCGTGCTGCTCGTCCCGTACCTCGCGCTGCTGCCGTACCACAACTCCGTGATTCCCACGGCCTCGGACGAGCCCCACTACCTGGTCATCATGCAGAGCGTCGTCTTCGATCGCGACCTCGACCTCACGAACAACTACGACAGCGAGGCGTACCGCGAGTTCTATCCGGACCAGTTGCCGGACCGCCACGTCATCCAGGTCGGACCGTGGCAGTACCCGATCCGCGACCTCGGCCTCCCGCTCATCGCGTCGCTGCCGTTCGCCGCCGCCGGACGCGCCGGCGTCGTCGCGCTCATGGCCATCGTCGCCGCCGCGCTCGCGGCGCAGCTCTACCTCGCCTGCCGCGACCTGCGCATCGCGCATCGGCCCGCGCTCGTCGGCACGGCGCTCGCGTGCGTCACGCATCCGATCCTCTCGTACACGACGCAGATCTACCCGGAGCTTCTCGCCGCGCTCGCGTTCGTGTCAGCCGCGCGCCTCGTGCGTGCCGGACGGGGCGCGACGCCGCTCGCGCTCGCCGGCGCGGCGGCGTGCATCGGTGTCCTGCCCTGGCTCAGCACGCGGGCCGCGCTCATCGCCGTGGGCGCGGGCCTGGTGATCGCGTACTGCGCGCTGCGTCCGCCGCCGCTCGCCTCGCCGGCGCAGCGGGTCGTCCGCGTCGCGGCCGCCGCCTTGCCGTTCATCGCGTTGCTCGGGGCGCTCTCGTACGTGAACTGGCTGCTCTTCGGCCGCTTCATGCCGGGCGCCGCGTATTACCTCGTGAGCGACCAGCAGCAGGTCCTCACCTTCGCGCCGCAGGTCGGAACACTCGGTCTGCTCTTCGACCGGACCTTCGGTCTTATCCCGCGCGCGCCCGTCTACCTGTTGGCCGCGCTCGGTGTCGTCGCGCTCTGGCGCCGCGGTCCATCGGCGTTGCTCGTGACGCTGGTCCTCGGATGGCTCGTCGCGTTCACGTTCATCGCGAGCATCGCGTACTGGTGGGCCGACGGCGCACCCGCCTCGCGGTACATCCTCGCGGGGCTCCCGTTCTTCGCGGTCCTGCTCGCCGCCGGCCTCGAGCGGCTCGAGAGCCTGCGGGCGGTGGCGTGGCGCGCGCTGGCCGTCGGGCTCGCGGCGTTCTCGCTGTTCATCGCCTACGTCTACGCGGTCCTGCCGAACATCCGCTACGACCTCGCGGTCGACATCCGCCTCACCGAGCGCGACGGCCAGCTCTTCGAGTTCGTCGGGCGCCTGGTGCGCCCCGACCCCGCGGCGGCGTTCCCCTCGATCGTCCGTGCCACGCCAGCCGACTACGCGCTCGGTGCGCTGTGGTTCGCACTCATCGTGGCCCTGCTGGTAATGGGAAGAGGCGCTCGGGGGCGGGCGTGAGGTACGTGCTATCGTACGTACCGTGAGCACGGTCTTCGCGGATCGGATCCGGCGAGCCAAAGACTTGAACCGTCGCTCCGGGGCGATTCTGCGCGAGGCACGCAGGGGGCCCGTCACAGTGGTGACGGAGGGCGCCGAGCCGGTCGTGATGCAGCGCCGTGACGTCGCCGCGCGGGACGCGCTCACACGCTACTGGCTCCTCCGCCTCGAGCCGCTCATCGAGCACCTTCAGGGGCGAACGCAGGCGGTCCCACGAGAGTTCTCGTGGGTAAGCGATCTCCAGCGTCTGAACCGCAAGCGTCTCGCGGACGAGCTCGTCGCGCGCCTGGGCACCGCCGCTCGCCGGGGGGATTTCGAGGCGTTCGACCAGTGGCTCTACGAGTGGGAGGTGGCGAGCGAGGTCGATCGTGACGCCGGCCTGCGGCGCGCGCTGATCTCGGCCACGCGTCGGCGGGTCACGCGCCGGTAGTGGCGCGTCGCCCCGTCGAACGGCCCGATCCATTTCCCGTCGGACAGGCACCACCAGCGTTCGACCTCGTCTTCGCCAACTCGAAGGCGGAGAAAAGCTGGCATCTGCTCCTTCGCGAACGCCGGACCGAGTTGCGTGAGTGCTGGGATCACCTCGCCTACCGCCCCGCGGTCGATCTGCCGCGGCGTTGCGGCGGCCTCGCCGGACGCTTCAAAGAGCTCGGCTGGCACCAGTACGAGATCGGCCCGAAGCAGCGCGTGTGGTTCATCGTTGAGGGCAACGCCGTGAGGATCATCGCGGTCTGGCGCTCGCATCCGAAGGCGACCGAGTAGGCCGGCCCGCGACCGCGCGTCGTGCCTCGCGCTGAAGCTCGGCGTAGATGCTCCGCTGCGGACCGATCGCCACGATCTCCACGGCTAGCGCGCGCACCTTTCGCTTGGGTTCGGGCGGGATGACCAGTTACAGACCAATTACGGAAATGCCACGGCGCAGGCTGCGCAGAATGGGAAGCGGCGCCCGGGGCGGGCGCCGGCCTGTCTTTAGGACCTGCCCATATGTCTGACTCTGCGGTACAC
>JANNUM010000002.1:0-5867 GCA_031395235.1 Chloroflexota bacterium | reverse complement strand
TGCGGCGCATCGGCCTGCTCTTCGTCAAGCGGTAACCGCGAGCCGTCGTGTCGTCCTGCTGCCAGCCAGGCGATTACGACAAGATCTTCAACGAGAAACACGCCCGATCCAAGGGGCGCGCGTACGCGCGTAAGGGCCTGACCGGCCATGGACAACGCATCGTTGACTTCGTGCGCGGCAAGGCTCCGCCCGGCTACACGCTGCTCGAGATCGGCGGCGGCATCGGTGACATCCAGCTCGAGCTGCTCCAGGGCGGAGCGGCGCGCACGATCAACGTCGAGCTGGCGACGCAGTGGGAGCGCGTCGCATCAGAGCTGATCCACGAGCGCGGACTCGATGACCGCGTCGAGCGGCGTCTCGGCGACTTCGTGCGCGAGGCCGACACGATCCCCACGGCCGACGTTGTGGTCATGAATCGCGTCGTCTGCTGCTATCCGGATGCCGAGGCGCTCGTCGGCGCGGCCGCCGACCACGCGCGCCGCTTTCTGGTGATGACCCTCCCCGTCGATCGCTGGTGGACCCGGTGGGGCCTCGCTGCAGCGAACGTGTTTCTCCGCGTCCGCGGCGACACGTTCCGCGCCTACGTGCACCCGACGCGCGCGGTGCTGTCGGCGGCGCAGCAGCGAGGGATGCGGCCCATCGAGCATCGCCGCGGGTTCATCTGGCAGCTCATCGCGCTCGAACGCTGAGAAGCGGCGCGTCACGGCATGCGGTACCGCGCGAGCGCGGCCTCGTCGAGACGGACGCCATGGCCGGGGCGATCCGGGGCCGTCAGGGTGCCGGCGCTCGGCACCAGGCGCGCCTCCGGGCTTACGAGCGCGTCGAAGTTGTAGATGTCGAGATCGAACGAGAAGTGCTCGACCGTGAGGCAGTGCCCCGTCGCGGCGGCCAGGTGTACGTGCAACTGGTGGTACCAGTGCGGCGCCACCGGCAGACCCGCTTCCGCCGCGAGCCGCGCCACAAAGAGCCACTCCGATACGCCGCCGATGACCGCGGCGTCCGGCTGCAGGATGTCGGCACCGCCGGCGCGTATGAGCGCCGCGAACTCCCAGCGCGTTTGATTGATCTCTCCGGTCGCGACCGGCACCTCCAGCGCCCGCGCGACCTCCCCGTGGCCGACGGCATCGTCGGGCGACAGCGGCTCCTCGATCCACCACGGGTCGTACCGCTCGACGGCGCGCACGAAATGGATCGCCTCCGCCGGGCTGCGCCAGGCGTTGTTCGCGTCCAGCGCGAGCTTCCTGTCCGGACCCAGCACGTCGCGCGCGACGCGCACCCGTTCGGTGTCCAGCGCGAAGTCGCGGCCGATCTTCATCTTCGCCGCATCGAACCCGCGCTCGACGTTCCGCCGCATCTCCAGCTCTACGAGTCGCAGCGCCTCGGTCGTTTCGCCGGACGCCGCGCCGTAGTAACCGCCGCTGGCGTACGCGTGCACCTTCGGTTCCCTTCCCCCGAGATGGCGATAGAGCGGAAGGCCCTTGCAGATCGCAGCGCGGTCGAACAGCGCGATATCCACCGCCGAGATGGCGCGGAGCACCGCCCCGCGCCGGCCGAGGAGGAGCGTCTCCTGATAGAGATCGCTCCAGCGCGCGGCGATATCCTCCGCGTCCGCGCCGATCAGCGACGGCGCGAGCAGGTCACGGACGGCATCGCGAACGAATCGTCCGCCGCGAGTCCCAGCGTAGGTGTGGCCGACACCGACGGCGCCGTCGGCGGTCTCAACCCACACGACGACGTATTCGCGCGCCTCCACGAGCCGCGTGGCGAACCGCACCGGCCGCGCGAGGGGTACGCGAAACGCTTCGGCCCGGACGCCGCGGATGGCCGCGGTCACGCGGCTGCCGGTCTCTTTTCCTGGTACTCGCGGAGCGCCTCCTCATTGGGCTCGAATCCGAGGCCGGGACGTTCGGAGAGGGTGAGCGTGCCGCGTTCGGGCTGCGGGGAGCCGGTGAAGAACGTGTTCCCGGTGAGCCACATCGGTACGTGGAACTCCACCCGCCAACCGTTCGGGACCGCGGCGAGGAGATGGGCATTCCAGTGTGGCCAACCGCCGCCGTTCGCGATGGGCAGGTTGAACGCTTGCGCCATGTGCGCGACCTTCACCGCTTCGGTGTAGCCGCCGACGTACACGACGTTCGGCTGCACGATGTCAACCGCGCCTGCGGTGATGAGGTCGCGGTGGCGCCAGCGGTGTCCCTCGTTCTGCCCCGCCGAAATCGGGATGCTCGTCCTGCGCCGCAGCTCGGCCAGGGCACGCGGGTCGTTCCCGTGGAGCGGCTCCTCGAACCAGCGGATGTTGTAGGGCTCGATCATGCGGCAGAGGTCATACGCCGCGAGCGGTGTGAAGAGGTGATTCGCGTCGATCATGACCTCGACCTTCTCCCCCACCGCCTCGCGCACCGCCTTCACGCGCGCGGCGTCCTCGGCCGGATCCATCGCGTTGTTGATGCCCACGACGAGCTTGAGCTTGTCGTGCCCCTGCTTGACCAACGAGCGCGCCGCTTCCGCCAATTGTTCGCGGTCGTATTCGAGGAGCCCGAAGGTGATGTACGCCGGGATCGTGGCGCTGTAGCCGCCGAGCAGCCGCCACACCGGCTGACGGAGATGCCGACCCTTGAGGTCCCACAGCGCGATGTCGAGGGCGGCGATCCCGCTCATGACGACGCCACTGTTCGACCGCTGGTTGAACCTCCAGTAGGACTTGTCCCAGACGCGCTCGGTGGCGAGCGGGTCCATCCCGACGACGAACGCACCCAGCTCGGTGTTGACGAACTCGCGGACCGCGTGGCGAAGGTTCGGCCCGGTGATGCCGTGGCCGGCGACGCCGTCGTCCGTCTCCACGCGGACGAACACGATCTCGCGGTCGATCGGCTTGTCGAGGAGCGGCACCTTTACCGGGAGCTTGTGGGTCGTTGCGGTGACGCGTGTGATCTTCACGGGACGGACTCCTTCTTCGTTATGAGCGCGGCGCGGGACTTCCGAACGAGCGAGAAGAGCATCGGCGCGCATAGCGCGACGATGCCGATGGCAAGCAGCACCGCGCTGGCGGGTCGGGTGATGAAGATCGCGAGGCTGCCGTGCGAGATAGTGAGGGACTGCCGCAGCGACATCTCGAGCAGCGGACCGAGCACCAGTGCGAGCACAAGCGGCGCGGCCGGGTAGTCGAAGCGCTTCATGAGGTAGCCGAGGACGCCGAAGGCCAGGGCCACCCAGACGTCGAAGAGGCTGTTCTCGAGGCTGTACGCGCCGGTGATCGAGATCCCGATGATCGCCGTGGCGATCACTGGATAGGGCAGCCGCAGCACGCTCGCGAAGAGCGGAGCGCCTGGCAAATTCAGGAACAGGAGCATGACGTTCCCGACGTACATGCTCGCGATGAGGCCCCAGAACACATCGGGGTGATCGGTCAGCAGGAGCGGGCCCGGGCGCAGCCCGAAGAGGATGAAGGCACCGAGGAGCACCGCGGTCGTCGCTGATCCGGGGATGCCGAGCGCGAGGAGCGGGACCATCGCGCCCGCGGTCGCGGCGTTGTTCGCGGCCTCGGGCGCTGCGACGCCTTCGATCGCGCCTTTGCCGAAACGCTCGGGTCGTTTCGAGATGCGCCGCTCCAGGCCGTACGCGATGAAGGATGCGATGGTCGCGCCCGCGCCGGGAAGCACACCGACGACGAAGCCGATGATGCCACCGCGGGCGATCGGGCCGCGCGACACAGCCCAGTCCTGCCGGGTCGGGATGAGGCCACTGAGCGTCGTCTTGATGGGCGCGATCCGCACCGGGTCCGCGACGTTCGCCAGGACCTCGGCGATGCCGAAGAGACCGACGGCGACCGGAAGGAACTCGATGCCGTCCGACAGCTCGATCACGCCCAGCGTGAAGCGCTGCTGCCCGGTGAACGGATCGGCGCCCACGGTCGCGAGCGCGAGTCCGGCGACCGCGGCGAGCAGCGCCTTCGCGGCCGAGGAGCCGGTGAGACCCGCGATGGTCAAGAGGCCGAGCGCCGCGAGCGCGAAGTACTCGGGCGGCCCGAACCGCACGCCGAGATCCGCGAGAGGTGGTGCCGCGAGCATGAGCGCGACCACGCCGAACGTGCCCGCGATGAACGATCCGATCGCCGCGATGGCGAGCGCGGCGCCGGCGCGCCCCTGCAGCGCGAGCTGGTAGCCGTCAAACGTCGTCGCGACGCTCGCGGACTCCCCCGGCGTGTTGATGAGGACGGAGCTGAGCGTGCCGCCGTACATCGCGCCGTAGTAGATGCCGGCGAGCATGATGAGTGAGCTCACCGGCGGGAGTCCGAACGTTACCGGCAGGAGCAGCGCGATACCGGCCGCCGGGCCGATGCCCGGGAGGACACCGATGACGGTGCCGACGAACGCGCCCACGAACGCGAACGCGAGATTCTGTGGCGTGAGCGCGACGGAGAAGCCGAGCCCGAGCTGCTGCAGGACCTCCACTCAGAAGCCGAGCGGCCCAACGGGGAACGGCACCCCCAGGAGCCGCGCGAAGACGAGGTAGATGAACGCGACGACGGCGAACGACGTCGCGAGCGCCACCGGCAGCCGGAGGCGCTCGACGACGATCGCGAAGAACGCGAGATAGGCGGCGAACGCCGTAACGAAGCCGAGCATCGGCACCGCGACGAGTGCCGCGACGGCACCGAGGACAGCGAGTGCGACCCGCGCCTCGGCGCGCAGATCCACCGGTGGCGCGGCGGGCGCCGCGCGCCCCCGCACCGCGATGAGCACCGCGAGCGCGGCACCGAAGACGCCCAGCCACAGCGGCGTGAACGCTGGGCCGGGCGCGAATTCGGTTCCGTTGGTCAGCAGGGTCGCTTGCCACGCCAGCACGGCGAAGACCACCGCCATGACGCCGCCGATCGCGACGTCCGCGCGGGTCACTTCACCAGGCCGAGCTTTGTCAGCACCGTCTTAGTCGTTGCGTTCTGTGCTTCGATGTACTTCTCTGCGTCAGCGCCGCTCTTGACGAGAGGTCGCAGCGTGTTGTCCTCGAGATACTTCCCCCATTCGGCGTTCTTCGTCAGGTCGGTCAGCGCCTTCGTCCAGTACGCCTTCTGCTCCGGGGTGAGCCCGCCCGGCGCGATGACGCCGCGGAACTGCTCCCACACGACGTCGATGCCCTGCGCCTTCGCGGTCTTCACGGATTCATAGCCCTTGAGCGGATCCGGTGAGAAGGCGGCGACGGCGCGGAGCTTCTTGCCGTCGATGAGCGATTTCGCCTCGCCCGGGTTGGCGGCGACCCAGTCGACGGTGCCGCCAAGGAGCGCGGCGTTCGCCAGCGCGCCGCTGCCGAAAGTGACGTAATTGAACTGGACCCCCGCGATCTGTTCGACGAGCGCTGGGATGATCGAGTCCGACGAGCCGACCTGGGTCCCGCCGACCTTGATCTCCTTCGGCTTCGCCTTCGCGGCCGTGATGAGATCTCCGAGGCTCTGGTACGGTGACTCCGCCTTCACCACCGCGATGAAGTCATCGACCGCGAGCGTCACGAGGTTCGAGAAGTCGGTGTGCGATCGGAGCTGGACTTGACGAAAATCCGCCCGCTCGACAAGGCGCTGTGGGCAGGTGCGGTCGACAACCTGGGCGGCGAGGTGCTGGCGTGGATGGCCAGCACGATAAAGATCGGCGGCGCGATCGCCTCGATCGGCCTGGCGGCGAGCCACACGCTGAATACCACGGTGATGCCGTTCATCCTGCGCGGCGCAAGCCTGCTCGGCATCAATTCGACCGATGCGCCTTCGCCGGAACTGGAGCGCAGCGTGTGGGCGCGTCTGGCGAGCGACCTGCGGCCGCCGCTTCTGAAGGACATGGCGAAGACGGTTCCGTTCTCCGACCTGCCGGACGTATTCGGTG
>JANNUM010000487.1:0-17904 GCA_031395235.1 Chloroflexota bacterium | reverse complement strand
CGACGAACGCGAGCGGAACGCTCATCGCGTACGGCGCGATGACCAGCACTCGGTACCGCAGGCGAGTGAGGCCGAGCACCGCGAGGCCCGGCGTCCGCGCCCCGTGCGCGGCGAGATACAGGAGCGCGGCGACCGCGGCGGCGCTAGGCGCCGAGCCGCTCCTGCAATGCCGGCACGAGCTCCGCGATCGGCACGCGCACCTGCGCCATGCTGTCGCGGTCGCGGATCGTGACAGCGCGGTCCTCGAGGGAGTCGAAGTCGACGGTGACGCAGAGCGGCGTCCCGATCTCGTCCTGCCGCCGGTAGCGGCGGCCGATCGCCTGAGTCTCGTCGTAGGTGCTCAGGAAGTGCGGGCGGACCGCGGCCCACACCTCGCGCGCGAGCGGCGTGAGCCTCTCGTTCTTCGACAGCGGCAACACCGCGACCTTGTAGGGCGCGATCGCGCGATGGAGCCGGAGGACGACGCGCACGCCCTCCTTGTCGGGCTCCTCCGCGTAAGCGGCGCAGAGCAGCGCGTAGGTGGCGCGGTCCGCGCCGACGGCCGTTTCGACGACATACGGGAGGAAACGGTCTCCGGCGAGGTCGTCGTGGTAGCGCAGGTCTTTCCCCGAGTACTCGCTATGCCGGCGCAGATCGAAGTCGGTGCGGTTGTGTATGCCCTCGGTCTCGTTCCAGCCGAACGGGTACTTGAACTCGATGTCGATGGCCTTCGCCGCGTAGTGCGCGCGCTCGGTCTCGGCGTGCTCGCGGAAGCGCAGCACGTCGTCGGCGATGCCGAGGTCGGCGTACCACTGGCGGCGTCGCGCGAGCCATTCGTCGAAGAAGCGTGGCGCGTCGTCGGGCCGGCAGAAGTACTGCATCTCCATCTGCTCGAACTCGCGCGAGCGGAAGATGAAGTTCCCCGGCGTGATCTCGTTCCGGAACGACTTCCCGATCTGTGCGATGCCGAACGGAAGGCGTCGCCGCGTGGCCTGCTGCACGTTCTCGAAGTTCACGAAGATGCCCTGCGCGGTCTCGGGTCGCAGCCAGGCGACCGATGCGGTGTCTTCGGCCGGGCCGACGAACGTCTTGAACATGAGGTTGAAGCGACGCGGGTCGGCGAGCTTTGTCTCGCCGCAGCTGGGACACCCGACGCTGCTCAGGTCGATCTGGTCGGACCGCCACGCGTCCATGAGCTGCTCGCCGTTCGGCAGGTCGTCGATCCGGAAGCGCTTGCGGCAGTTCCGGCACTCGACGAGCGGATCGGTGAAGTTCTCGACGTGCCCGGACGCTTCCCAGACCTTCGGGTGCATGAGAATGGCCGCGTCGAGGCCGACGACGTCCTCGCGCAGCTGCACCATTGCACGCCACCATGCTCGCTTCACGTTGTTCTTCAGCTCGACCCCGAGCGGTCCGAAGTCCCAGGTCGCGCCCGCACCGCCGTAGATCTCGCTCGACGGGAATACGAACCCTCGCCGTTTCGCGAGGGAGGTGAGCTTCTCCGCTACATCCGACGCGGTCACGAGGCCGCGGGGCTCGGGAGCGGAGGCAGCGCGCGGATCTCGTCGAGCAGGCGCGCCGCCGTGATCTCGCGGTCGATGACGTGCTGCACGAAGGAGCGCATGTGGTGCTCGAGCTCGCTCGCGAGCGATCCGTTGACGCGGAGCCGGGCGGCGCTCGCGAAGTCGCTCTGCAGCAGGTAGCGCAGCGACTTCAGCGCGCGCACGGTGAGCGCGAGCTGGTGGCTCGCCTTGGCCGCGCATGACGCGCAGAGCACGCCGCCCGCGGCCGCGCTCCAGGCGTTCTGCCGCTCCTGGAGCGCCTCACGGCACAAGACGCATTCGTACAGCTCGGGCCGGAAGCCGGAGCGATCCAGCAAGTGCAGGTCGAACCAGCGGCACACCAGACCCGGCGCGTGGCCCGCGTCGAGGTGCCGGAGCGCCGTCTCGAGCACATCGAAAAGCGGCGCGGACGGTGCGTGCTCGACGGTGAAGCGGTCGGTGAGCTCGGCAACGTACCAGCCCGCGGCGATGCGCAGCAGATCGTCGCGGATGCTGGGATAGACCGCGCGGGTCTCCGCGCCGGTGAGCACATCGAGCTCGCGACCACGCGCGAGCTGATAGGTGGCATGCGTCAGGGGCTCCGCGTGCCCCGCCATGCGGCTCGTCGCACGTCGGATGCCCTTGGCGACGACGTGGAGCTTCCCGAAGTGGCGGCTGAAGAGCACGAGGATGCGATCGGCCTCTCCGAAGTCGACCGTCCGCAGGACGATCGCCTCGGCGCGATACGTGCGCGACGCCATCGAGAACGCATGCTAATCGCTCGTGACGCTGCGTGAACGTCCCCGGCACGTATCATCGAACGCGGTGGGCACGCACTCGTCGCAGGCGCTTCTCGAGGCACGCGTCGCTTCGATCGATGAGGAGATCCGCTCGCTGCTGACCCAGCCCGAGCCGGCGCTGCAACCCTTCTACGGGATGATGCTGTATCACCTCGGCCTCGATGCGGCTCGGCCGCGCGGCGGCAAGCGCCTCCGTCCCCTGCTCTCCCTGCTCGTGTTCGAGGCACTTGCGGGCGAGCCGGGGCGCGCGCTGCCGGCCGCGGCGGCGATCGAGCTGCTGCACAACTTCACGCTCATCCACGACGACATCGAGGACCAGGACCCGGCCCGTCACCACCGCCCGACGGTGTGGTCGGTCTGGGGCGTGCCCCAGGCGATCAACGCCGGGGACGGCATGTACGCGGTCTCGCGGCTGGCGGTGCAGCGCCTGCGGAGGCTGGGCTTCCCGGCGGAGCGCATCCTCGACTTCGCGAACCTCCTGGACCAGACCTGCGTCCGCGTGTGCGAAGGCCAGTTCCTCGACATCAGCTTCGAATCTCGCACCGACGTGACAGCGGACCGCTACCGCGTCATGGCCGCACGTAAGACCGGCGCGCTCTTCGCCGCGTCGGCGCAGAGCGCCGCGATGCTCGCGAGCGACGACCCCTCCGTGCGCGAGCAGCTCGCGCGCTTCGGAGAGGAGTTCGGTCAGGCGTTCCAGGCGCATGACGATCTGCTCGGCATCTGGGCCTCGACGGAGCGCACCGGTAAGGTCGAGATGAACGACCTCGTGAAACGGAAGAAGACGCTGCCGGTCGTGCTCGCGTTCGAGCGCGCGTCGCCGCGTGTTCGCGCGCAGCTCGACGAGCTCTTCGCGCCGCAGGCGCCGCTTTCAGCGGAGAACGTGGACCGGATCCGCGCGATCCTCGACGACCTCGGCGTGCGCGGGCTGCTCGAGCGCGAGATCGAGGCACACCGCGGTCGCGCGCTGCATCTGCTTCACGGCGTGGCCGCGAGCGACGAGCCACTGCGGCTGCTCGACCACCTGGTCGCGAGCGCGACCGGCGCAGCGGACGAACCTGCGGCGGCGGGAACGCTCTCCGCCTAACATTCCCCGGGTGTCGGACCGCGAGAGACGGGGAGATGCGCCCGGCGATCTCATCCTCGAGCCGGCCGAACGCGTCCTGCTCGCTACACGGCCACTTTTCCTGTGGGAGCCGCTCGTGCTCCTCCTCGTCCTCCTCGTGATCGGCGCGCTGTACGCGGCCGGTCAAGCGCAGGACGTGCTCGCCCTAACGCTGCTCATCGCCGCGCTCATCCTGTTCGTCTGGATCCTCGTGCGCTGGATCCCCTGGAGCCGCAGGTGGTTCGTGCTCACCGACCGCCGTGTCATCGCGCGCTGGGGTGTTTTCAACCGCAACCAGGCCGCGCTCCTCCTCGACCGCGTCCAGGACGCGAGCCTCGCTCGGCCGTTCCCGCTCTCGCTGATCCGCGACTACGGCGTCCTGCATCTCGAGTCGGCCGGTGAGCACTCGCAGGAGCGGATCTCCAGCGGCCTGATGAACCTGTCGATGACGAACGCCACCGCGTTCTACCGCGCGCTCACCGACGCGCAGACGCCCACCTGATCGATACCCCACCCACGCGCCGCATCGCGATCGCGGAGCTCTCGGGTCGGCTCGGCGAACGCATCGACGCGATGCGCAGGCGATGGGACCCGCAGATGGCCGCGAACATCGAATCGCACCTCACGGTGATCGACGAGCTGGTCGATGTCGAACGCATCAGCAAAGTCGCGCGCTCGATGCCTCCGCTCCGCCTCCACGTCTCACGCTCGGCCCGCTGGATCGCGCCAGACCCCGGTGTGTTCCTCGTCGTCGACGACACGCACGGGGACCTGCGGCGGTTCCGGGAAGCCGTACTGGGCGCGGAACGCGTCACGTACCGCCCGCATGTCACGCTGCTTCACCGCGACAGCATCAAGAGCGAGGCGCAGACCGACGAAGCGTGGGCGTCGCTGGGCGATCTGACCATGGACGCAGACCTCGTCGTCGATCAGCTCGTCGTGTACGAGGAGACTGAAGGCGTTTGGAGAGAGGTCGCGCGACCGCGTTTCGGCGGCTAGCGCCGCCAGGCGTCCTTAAGCGCGAAGTCCGGCTTTCTCGGCCGTCTTCTCCAACATCAAGAAGCGCTCTTCCGCCGCGGCGACGCCCGCGCCGGCGGCGACCGCGTGGCCGCACTCGCGCAGCGCCATCTCGACGCCGCCAAGCGTGGCGATGACCTCGAGCTCGCCGAGCGCTCCGAGGTGGCCGATGCGGAACACGCGGCCGCGCAGCTTGCCGAGCCCCACCCCGAGCGCGAGGTCGAAACGATCGCGCGCGCGAGCGATGAGCGCGTTCGAGTCGAGCCCCTCCGGCATGACGACCGCCGTGAGGCTGTCCGAGTATGCGTCCGGCTCCTCGCACAGGATGCCCAGGCCCCACGCGCGGACCGCCGCGCGAACGCCCTCGGCAAGGCGATGGTGCCGCGCGAAGACGCCGTCGAGACCCTCGGCGAAGAGCATGTTGAGCGCCTCGCGCAGCCCGAACAGCGCGAGCGTCGCGGGCGTGTACGGGAAGAAGCCCGCAGCGTTGTCCTCGAGGATCGGGCGCCAGTCGAAGAAGTTCCGCGGGCTGCCCCCGCGCGATGCCACCTCGATCGCGCGCGGCGACGCGCACACGATGCCGAGCCCCGGCGGGAGCATCAGACCCTTCTGGCTGCCCGTGAGCGCCACGTCGACGCCCCACTCGTCGAAGCGGAAGTCCATGCTGGCGAGCGAGCTGACCGTGTCGACGATGAGCAGCGCGTCGCTGCCCTTCGCGTCGATCGTCTCCCTCACCGCGCGCACGTCGCTGCGCACGCCGGTGGACGTCTCGTTGTGCGCGACGAGCACGGCGCGATGTTCCGGCCGCAGGTGCTCCGCGATCGCCGACGCGGGCACGCTCTGTCCCCAGCGCAGCGGCACGAGGTCGACGGCGAAGCCGAGGTTGCGCGCGGCCGCGGCGAATCCCGCGCTGAAGTGGCCGTAGTCGAACGCGAGAACGGCGGCGCCCGGCGCGAGCACGTTCACGAGCGAGGCCTCCCACGCGCCCGTCCCCGACGACGGGTACACGATCACGCGACCGCGCTCCGTCTTGAATACTCGCGCGAGGTCAGGCAGCAGGCCGCGCACCAGTGCGCCGAACGCGGGGCCGCGATGATCGATGACCGCACGGTCCATCGCACGCAGCACACGCTCGGGGACATTCGTCGGGCCGGGGATCTGGAGGAATGACCTGCCGCTCATCTAGCGGACATTCTCCGGCAAGAACGGATCCGGTAACAGCTCGCGGAGCGTCGTGACCTTCCGTTTTCCGCCCGCCGTCGCGAGTATCACGCGCATGTCCGGCGAGAACTCCGCGAGCACCTGACGGCACGCGCCGCACGGCGTGGGAAGGCGCTCGTCGTCGATGACGATGGCGATCGCGTCGAACGCAGTGTCGCCGGAATTCACGCCCGCGAACGCCGCGGTCCGTTCCGCACAGACGGTGAGGCCGTACGACGCGTTCTCCACGTTGGCGCCGCTGTGCACTTTATTGCGTTTGGTGCGGATCGCCGCGCCGACCTTGTACTTCGAATACGGCGCGTAGGCGCGCTGCCGCGCGAGTGAGGCGACGCGGACGAGCTCCTCGTCGCCCGGGCCGATCTCGGTCATGCGGGCTCCGGGCTCGGCTGAAGTCGCGTGACGCGGACGCGGCGGATGCGCTTGCCCTCGATCGTCTCGACGACGAAACGCGCGCCCGCCGCCTCGAACGTTTCGCCCTGGCGCGGGAAGCGGCCGAGCTGCGCCGTGACGAAGCCGCCCAGTGTGTCGTACGCCTCGGTCGGCCGGACCTCGAGTCCGAACGTCTCTCGCACGTCCTCGAACGGGATGCGCGCGTCCATCAGGGCCTCGTGCTCCGAGACCGGGAGAACGAGCTCGTGCTCGACGTCGTACTCGTCGCGTATCTCGCCCACGATCTCTTCCACCAGGTCCTCGATCGTGACCAGCCCCGCCGTGCCGCCGTACTCGTCCACGACGATCGCGATGTGGACCTTGCCCTTTTGCATCTCGCGTAGCAGCGCGTCCACCTTCTTCGTCTCCGGCACGAAGACCGCGGGTCGCAGGAACTGCCGCAGCTCGAGCTGACGGTCCCCGCGGGCGATGCGGCGGAAGACGTCCTTCACGTAGAGGGTCCCGATGATGTTGTCGGCCGATCGCTCGTAGACCGGGATGCGCGAGTGACCGACCGTCGTGATGCGGTCGAGGAGCTCTTGTGGGGATGTCTCGACATCGAGGCCGACGATGTCCGTCCGCGGGACCATGACCTCGGCCACCGTCTTCTCGCCCATCTCGAAGATCGAGCTGATCATCTCCTGCTCCTTGCGCTCGAGGACGCCCTGCGCCTGACCAGTCTCGATGAGCGCGCGGATCTGCTCCTCGGTCACCACGCCGGGCTGCGGCGCGGTCCCGCCGAACGGGCGGACGATGACCTGCGTCACGCGGAACAGCACGGTGACGATGGGACGCGTGAGCCAGGTGATGAGCTCGAGCGGAAAGGCGAGGAGTAGGAGGGTGCCCTGCGCGTGACGCGCGGCGATCGCGCGCGGGACGAAGAGGCCGAAGAGGACCGCGATGAGCGACAGCACCGCGACCGTGACCGCGACGGCGCTGACGTCGGTGAAGATCGCTGTCGTGTCGATCCGAAGGAAGAACGCGAGCAGTGCCGACAAACGTGGCGCGATGAACGCGGCGGCGATGCCGGCGTAGGTGAAGACGATGAGGAACTCGGCCACTTGGATCGAAGCGAGGTAGTAGCCGGCGCGACGGCCGATGGCTCCGGCGCGCTTTCCGCGGCGTCCGCGCACGTCGAGCTCGTCGGCCATTCCCGGTCGCCGCACGATGTTGATCGCGGCCTCGCCCGCCGAGAGCACCGCGAGCAGGACGACGAGGGCAAGCTCGAGCAAGAGCAGCTGCCAGGCGATGGAATCCATCAGGTCACCTTGTCTTTCCGCTCCGTCTTCTTGCGGATGCGGGCCGGGACGCCGACGGCGAGCATGTCGTCGGGCACGTCCTTGGTGACCACTGAGCCCGCGCCGGTCATTGCGCGCGCGCCCACCTTGATCGGTGCACGGAGCAGCGTGTCGGACCCGATGAACGCATCGTCCCCGATCTCGGTCCGGTGCTTGCGCACTCCGTCGTAGTTCATGGTGATCGTGCCGGCGCCGATGTTCACACGCTGGCCGACCTGTGCGTCGCCGATGTACGAGAAGTGATGAACCTTCGTTCCCTGGCCGAGGCGCGCGTTCTTCACCTCGCCGAAGTTGCCCATCTCGACACCCTTCTCGAGATACGCGCCGGGACGGAGGTGCGAGTACGGCCCGATGCGCACGTCGTCCTCCAGCGTTGCGCCTTCGAGCACCGAGGCCTCCACGCGGCAGTGCTCCCCGATGGTCGTGTCGCGCACGAGCGCATACGGGCCGATGCGCGTTCCCGAACCGATGCGCGTGCGACCCTCGAGGACGGAGCCGCGCTCGATAACGACGTCGGGCGCGATCTCGACCTCGGCATCCACGAGCGACGAGCTCGGATCGTGGAACGTCACGCCGGCCAGCATGTGGCGCTCGCGGATGCGGCGGCGCACGACGTCCTCCGCGGCCGCGAGCTCGACGCGCGTGTTCACGCCCATGCCTTCGTCGGGATCGTCCGTGCGGTACGCCGCGACGCGCGCGCCGTCGGCGGCCGCGAGCGCGACCAGGTCCGTGAGGAACACCTCGCCGGTCTCGTTCGCGCGCAGGCGCGGCACAGCCTTACGAAGCCACGCGAGGTCCGCGGCGTATGCGCCGAGGTTCGATTCCGGGAGGCGCCGCTCCTCGGCGGTCGCGAGCCGCACTTCGACGACGCGGGCGACATCGCCGCTCGCGTCGCGGACGACGCGCCCGTAGGCGTTCTTGGTGCCGACCACGCCGGAGAGAAGCGCGAGGGGTGCGCCTCGACTGGCGCGCAGCTCGGCCAGCGCGCGCAGAGTGCTCGACCGCAGCAGCGGCGTGTCGCTGTACACGATGAACGTCTCGCCGGAGCCGTCGGGGATCGCGGCCAGCGCGACGCGGACGGCGTCGCCGGTACCGCGCGGCGGGTCCTGCATCGCGACGACGGCGTTGTCGCCGACGATCGCCCGCGCGGGCTCGCTCTCCTTCGACAGCACGACCACCGGGCGCGCGCCGGCGCCGCGAACGGCATCGAGGACGTGGGAGAGAAGCGGCTTGCCGGCCACGAGGTGCAGGACCTTGGGGGTCTGCGACCGCATCCGCGTGCCCAGACCCGCCGCGAGCACGATGCCCGGGGGCCTCGCGGTCATAGCGATTGGCGGGTCAGGCGGGTTGGGGCGCCAGGGATCGAACCTGGGATCGGGGATTCAAAGTCCCCTGCCTTACCACTTGGCCACGCCCCATCGGACACGGCCAAAGGATATTCGGGACTAGCTGCGGTCGCCGGTCTTCTCGCCGTTTACCGGCTGTTTTCCACGCCTGATGAGCTCCGCGACGCGACGGCCGCCCTTGCGCCCAAGCTGCGCGTACCCCTCGCTGCCGAGCTGCGTCTTTCGCGCCTCTCCGCCCTTTCGTCCGAGGTCCGCGTAGCCTTTGGATCCGAGCTGCGTCTTGCGGGCCTCACCGCCTTTGCGCCCGAGCTTCGCGTAGCCCTCGGTGCCGAGCTGACCCTTGCGCGCCTGACCACCGCGCTTGCCGATCTCCCGATAGAAGGACGCCCCGTGCTTGCCGGCCGTCGAGGCCCCGCCCTTTTGGCCCGCCTGCCGCACGGTCATGTCTCCGCGTTTGTCGTCCATGCCTCTCACGTTAAGGGGACAGCCCTCGCTCGCCCGGTCTTGCGACCCCTAGCCAGCCATCGTGTGCGCGTGTGCCACCAGACCGAGCCGGCGCAGGATCCGCGCCATCCGCAGCGCATCGCGACGGTCATCCGCGATCGCGAACAGCGTCGGCCCGCTGCCGGAGAGTGCGAGTGCGATCCCCCGCTCCGCCGCGCGCGTGCGCGCGTCGGCGACCGCGGGGCAGAGACGCTCGGCGGGTCCGAGCAGATCGTTCCGCGCGTTGTCGCGCAGGAGCTGTGGTGTCACGGTGCGTCGCGCGAACGCCTCACGCAGCACATCGGTCGCCGCCGCTGCGCCGTGATCACCGCTCCGCAGCTCCGCAAACACATCCTTCGTCGCGAGGCGAGCGCCCGACCGCACGACGACGACATGCGTCACTCCCGGATCGGGCAGCGGATCGACACGCTCGCCCCGGCCCGCGACGAAGGCGACCCGCGCGCCACTTGCGAAGAACGGCACATCCGATCCGACCGTGGCCGCGAGCGCGACAAGATCGACGTCCTCGCGTCGCCAGATCGTCGCGAGCGCGCGCAACACGGCGCCCGCATCGCTCGATCCTCCGCCCAATCCCGCGGCCACGGGCACGCGCTTGCGGATGTGAACGAACGCCGTCGGTTCGCGGCCGGTCGCGGTCGCCATCGCGCGAACGGCGCGGCTCGCGAGATCCTCGCCACGCGGAGCGCCGACATCCGGCGCGATGCGCACCTCGAGACGCCTTTGCGGCGCGACGCGCACGCGATCGGCGAGATCAATCGTCGCTAGCACGCTGCACAGATCGTGGTAACCATCCTTGCGCTTCCCGGTGACCGCGAGCGCGAGGTTGATCTTCGCAGGCGCGAGGAGCGTGACGGCGCGCGTCACGGCCGCGCCGACGAGGGATCCATCGGCACGCCCAGAGCCCGCGCAAGGGCGACCCATTCTTCCAGGGTCAGCTCCTCCGCGCGGCGCCTGGGCTCGATACCGCAGGCCCGGAGGGCGGCCTCCGCCCGGTCGGGAGCCACCGCCGCCTCGTGACCGAGCGCCCCGCGGAGCTGCTTGCGGCGATGACGGAAGACGTCGCTCACGAAACGCAGGAACGCGTGCCGCTCGAGCGGCGCGAAGGCCGGCCGCGCGCGCGTGCGCAGCGCGACGACAGCGGAGCTCACCTTCGGAGCGGGACGGAATGAGCCCGCTGGCACGCGGCGCACGATCTGCGCGTCCGCGAACGACTGCACGAACACCGACAGGTAGCCGCGCTCCTTCGCGGACGACGCGGTGGCCACGATGCGGCGCGCGACCTGCTCCTGCACTAGCACGACGATCAGCGGGGGCCTTCGATCGTCGCCGATGAAGCGCTCGAGGAGCGGTGTCGTGATCTGGTACGGCACGTTCGCGACGATCCGTGTGGGCGGGCGCTCGGCCAGGGCGAACAGATCCACATCGAGCGCGTCGGCACGCACGATCTTGACGTTCTGGTGGCCGGCCAGCGTGTCACGGAGCACCGCGATCATTCGCTCGTCGATCTCGACCGCGGTGACCGAGCGCACGCGTTCGGCGAGCTGCGCGGTGAGGACGCCCGGCCCCGGTCCAACCTCGAGAACGTCGTCCTCGGCCGACAGCTCCGCGGCCTCGACGATGTCCCGGAGCACGGCACGATCGACGAGGAAGCGCTGGCCGAGCGACGTCGCGGCGCGCACGCCGTGCCGTCGCAGGATGCTCTCGAGCGCGCGCGGATCGGCGACGTCCACGGACGCGAAGCCTAGTCGGCTATTTGCAGGCCCACTGCCACGCCTGTCCGTTGCGGAACATGTAGGCGGCGACGTTCGCGCTCGCGACCGGATCGAAGACACTCGCCCCCGCGTATCCGGCGCGCACGCTGTTGGCCGCCCACGTCCGAGGCATGAACTGGAACAGGCCCGACGCACCGGAGCGCGCGTTGATCGCGTATGGGTTGTAGCGACTCTCGCACCACGCGACCCGAAGGAGCTGGCCCGGGTCGGCGCCCCAGGCGGCGGCCGCGGCACGGATCACCGCCTCGATCTCGGCGGGCACGGGCGCAGGCTTCGTCCCGACACGCCGGACCTCTGCCACCGGCGTGACGATCAGGGCGCTGCTCACCAGGGTCCGCCCCGCCTCCATCCCGTCGACGACCTGGACGCTGTAGGTGTTGTCCGCCAGTCCGGGCACGCCCGCGGTCACCACGACGACACGGCCGATCTGGAGATCGGCGTCCTGGATCACCTGGACCGAAAAGGCGAGCGGCTCCCGGACCACGGTGTCGTGGTCGGCCACGCGGACGAGAAGGATGACGTCGCCGGCGTTGACGATGGTGTCGGGCGCGCTCGACACGCGGTCCAGGGGACCGAGCTCGATGCCGTTCACGGCGAGCGCTTCGGCGACAGTGGCCGCGCGCGGCGCCCGCATCGCCGTCACGCCGGCGGCGTCGACGAGCACGAGCGGCACGCTTGGCGCGCCGAGGCGCAGGAGCTCCGGAGCGGGCAGCGGAACCTGTCGCGGTAGCGACCGCGATGCCGGTGCGACACGGGCGGCGTCGCTCGGGCGCGCGACCGCCCCGTTCGCGGCACTCGACGCCAGCGTCCAGAAGGCGCCGAAGGCGACAAGCGTGAGCAGCGCGAGCGACGCGACGCGTCGCAGCTCGGCTACCGGTGCCTGATTCAGCTTCCCACTCTCCCAAACCCCCTCGGCGACGGGCATGGCAACGCCCTACGTGTACTGAGGGGGAACGCTGTAAATGCTAGCAGAGGGTCCTGAGGGGTGGTTTAGGCGCTTGGGCGCCTGTTTAGCGCCGCAATTGGACGCTTATCGTGCGCGCGGCGCCTTCCAGCCAAGACCCTCCAAATGGGCCCGAACGGCGGGTCCGGTGTCGCTCCGGCCGAGCGCGGCGTCCACGTAGGCGTTCACGTAGCCGATCTTGTCGCCGCAGTCATAGCGCTGGCCCTTGAGCTCGACCGCCCAGACCGGCGCGCCCTGCCGGGCGAGCTGGGCGACAGCGTCGGTAAGCCAGACCTCCCCGCCGCGGCCAGGTTGCTGCTTCTCCAGGACATCGAAGATCTCCGGCTCCAGAACGTAGCCATGGACCGCCGCGAGGTCGCTGGGAGCGTCCTCGGGCGCCGGCTTCTCGACGATGCCGATGACGCGCCGCGTCTCGGCGTCCACCTCGGTGCCGGCAATGACGCCGTAGCGGCTGATGTCCTTCTTCCCCACCCGGATGCAGCCGACAACGCTGCCGCCGCCGAGCCGCTCGCGCGCCTTGATGAGCTGCATCAACGCGGGCTCTTCTCCCAGCATGATGTCGTCGCCCCACAGCATCGCGAACGGCTCGTCGCCGATGAGGGGGCGCGCCTGCAACACCGCGTGTCCGTTCCCTTTGGGCTCGGCCTGCAGAACGGACTTCACCTGCGCCAACCGCTCGGCGCGCTTCAACAGCGCGATGTCCTCGGTCCGCATGTCGGCCGCGAGCCGCGCCTCGATGCGCGGATTCGGCTTGAAGTACGCCTCGATCCATTCCTTGCCCGGCCCGACCACGAGCACGACACGCTCGATCCCCGACTCGGTCATTTCGGTCACGACGATCTCGATCACGGGAGTGTCGACGACCGGGATGAGCTCCTTCGGGACCGCGCGGCTGATCGGGAGGAAGCGCGTGCCGAGTCCGCCCGCGGGGATGACGCCGTATCTCACCGGCTTCAGGGCCGGCGCGTGCGTGCCGCGATCGCGCGTCATCGGCGTTCGACCGACACGCTGAACGGGACGGGCTGCGTCGTCCGCACCGCGAAGCCCGTCACGGCGAGCAGCGGTGGGCGCCGGTCGCCAGAGGTGTCCACGTCGAGATCCAGGGTCCCCGCGTCTACGCTGCGCCGGTCCACGGTCGTCCCGCTGGCGGTGAAGCGCAGCAGTTGCACGACGAACCGCTGCGAGACGAGGTTCGTCGACCGGACGAAGCCGTCGGACTTCCAGCCGTTGTCGGTCTCGGCATCGTCGTTCAGCACGCCGGTGATGGTGATGTCGTCGATCGCCAGGCCATGGGGGTTGAGCGCGCCGTCGGTGACGTACTCAAAGCGAAGCTGGATCTCCTTGCCCGCGTAGGGCGAGAGGTCCACCTCCTGTTGGATCCACGCCGGGGTCCTGCCGCCACCAGAGTTGCCGGTATAGCCGCTCCCGAGATTGCTCCCATTCGGATCGTCCTTCGTTGTCGCCGGCGCGGCCAGCGTCGTCCAGCGCGCCCCGCCGTTGGTCGAGACCGCGACGTAGGCGTAGTCGTAGTCCTTCTCGATCTCGTACCACATCCAGTACGAGAGCCGCGGCGTCGTCGCGCCGCGGAGATCCACCGTCCGTGTGAGCGTGCTGTCGAGGCCGTCGGCCCGATCCGACCACCACATGGCCTTGCCGGAGTGCGGATCGGTCGGAAGGAGCTTCGTCTGCCGGGCTCCGTCGAAGTGGATCTTCATCACGGCACGCGGCAGCTCGACATAGCGCGCGGCGTATTCGTGAGTGCTGGAGCTCAGCGTGTTCCCGAGGGCCACGCGGTCTTGATCGGCCGCGCCGGCCGGCGTCCGCGCGGCGAGGCCGTTCGGATAGCTGTATCGCGACTCCGCAGCTGATCCGATGAAGGCGTTCGCCGCAACGAAGTCCAGGAAGAGCTCCTCGAGGCCGCGCTGCCCGCGGGCGCGGAGGACGGCGTCGAGATCCGCGGGCGTGTCGATGCCCTTGGACATGAACGCGTTGATGAGATCTTCGCCGCCGGCCTGCTGGCGCGCGAACTCGAGGAAGAGGTACGCGAGCCCGTAATGTGCCTGCGACTGCTCGAGCTCGGGCCAGTCGTTCAGCTGCGTGTCGGGCAGCTGGAGGAAGGTCTGCGCGTGTGAGACCGGGAACCCGTTAGCCTGCTCGCAGAGCTGCGCCTGCCCCTCGTTGAACCACACCTGTGATCGCTTGCGCTTTCCGTACTGGATCATGTGGCAGAACTCGTGCGCGACAATGGAGCTGAAGTAGCTCGTCCCCGGACGCGCGGCGAGTGAGTTGATGTAGACCATCTCGCGCTCGGACGAGAACTCGTTCACCCAGAGCGGAAGCTCGTCCGACGAGTTGAAGTAACCGGCGACCGCGCCGGGGATCCGCGCGAGGAGGACGTTGATGCGCGGATCGGAGTCGACGCCCGGCGTCCACTCTTCGCCGTAGAGCCTGCGGGTCGTCGGGTAGACCTTGGTCTCGAACGACGTCGCGCTCACGCGCAGCTGGTCGAGGTCGAACTGCACGTCGCTCTGCACCCACCACTTGGCGTGATCGGTGATCACGCGCAGCGCGGCCGTTATCCGGATGGGTTTCTTCGCCGCGAAGTCGTAGGTCCAGAACGGGAGCTCCGTGCCAACGTCCTCGATCGGCGGCGTCGCGCGGACGGGCTGGAACTCCGCGGCGGGTTGCCCGTCGCGGCCGCGCATCCGGCGCGTGAGGTCGAAGATGTCCACCTCTGGCAGCGCCTTGGCGAGGAGCGCGGCGCTCATATCGGCGGCGACCGGCGCGGCGCTGGCACTGCTGCCCGCGCTCGCCGACGCGGTCGCGCTCGAGCTCGCGCCGGGGGACGGCGAGCGATCCGCGGTCGTCTGCGGCGGAACGCACGCACCGAGGATGAGAACGGCCGCGAGCAGGAGGGTGGGCCAACGCGGCAGTGTCACAGGCGGCGGTAGCCGTCGGCGAGCGTGCGCACCGCGACCATGCGGCCCCCGCGGTGGTAGCGCCGCGCCACGCGGCGGCGGATGCCCGTCACGATCTCGTAGTTGATCGTGCCCGCTGCCTTGGCCAGGTCGTCCGCGGTCTGCCGCGCCCCAGCCTGAGCGCCGATCATCACCACCTCGTCACCCTCGCGCGTCGCCGGAAGTTCAGTTACGTCAAGCATGACGAGGTCCATGCAGACGCGTCCGGCGAATGGCAGGGCTCGCCCGCCGACGAGGATGCGACCGCGCCTGCCCAGCGCGCGTGGGAGTCCGTCGCCGTATCCGACCGGCACGGTCGCGACGCGACCGTCGCGCGGCAGCCGGTACTCCAGACCGTACGACACACCCGTCCCTTTCGGCACCGCCGCGACCCGGTGGACGCGCGATCGCCACTCCAGCGCAGGTCGCAGCGTTAGCGCTCCCTCGAGATGCGTCGCGGCGTGGAGACCGTAGACGGAAAGTCCCGGCCGGACCGCGGTGCACCCCGGGATGGTGCCGAACGCCGCGACGCCGGAGCTAGCGGCGGCATGGACCCAGCGGGGCACCTCGCGCACCGCACGCAGCACGTCGGCGAACAACGCGAGCTGAGCCCGGTCATTCGTGACGTCCGGCTCGTCCGCGGTCGCGAGATGCGTGAACAGCCCCTCGACTTCAAGGTGACGCAGCTCGCGTATCGCCGCCAGACGCGCCGGCGCTTCCGCGACAGGCGCGCCGAGCCGCGTAAGGCCCGTGTCCACCTTGAAGTGGACGCGCGCGGTCCGGCCCGCGGCGGCCGCGACCTCGTCGAGCAACCGCGCTCGGTCGAGGTCCCATACGACCATCGTGCAGTCGGCCGCGACCGCGGCCTCGACCTCCGCGCGGTCCGATGCGCCGAACAGCACGAGCACCGGCGCGGTGATCCCGGTCTGTCGTATGACCAGCGCCTCCTCGACCGTGACGACCGCGAGCATCGCGGCGCCCGCTTCGATCAGGGTCTCCGCGACGGCCTCCACGCCGTGGCCGTAGGCGTCGGCCTTGACGACGGCGATGACCTCGGCGCCGCCTCTTTTCTTGAGCGCGACGAGATTCGCGGCGAGCGCGTCAAGATCGACGTCGACGACTGTCGACCGCAGCGGCGCGGAGAGGCTCATGTGGAGAGGATCTCGCGCAGCGCCCGTGGCATGGCGTCGACGATGTCCGTCGCGAGCGCGCCGGACTCACCGATCTCCGACGCGAGCAGCGCGCCGGCGCGGCTATGCACCCAGACCGCCGCGGCGGACGCGGCGAGTGCCGTCAGGCCACGTGCGAGGAACGCGGCGACCGCGCCACCCAAAGCGTCACCGGACCCTCCAACACCCAGCGTCGGATTCGGGGCGTCGTGCACGTACGTGCGCTTGCCGTCGCTCACGACCGTCACCGCACCCTTCAGCACGACGACCGCGTTCCACGAGATCGCATAGCGCTCGGCGAACGCGACGCGCGCCGTGCCGGTGGGAACGACGCGGCCGGCAAGCCGCGCGGCCTCGCCGTCATGCGGCGTGAGGACGGTCGTGCGTGGCAGCGCCGCCGCCCAGTCCTCGGTTCGCGCGAGGGCGTTCAGCCCGTCCGCGTCGATCACCGTCCCGACGGTCTTTGCGTTGCGCAGCAGCGCTATGACGAAATCGTCGGTGCCCGACGCGTGTGCCAGGCCCGGGCCGATGAGCATCGCGCGGATCTTGTCGCCGAAGATCGGCGTGACCTGGGCGGCCGCGCCAGTCGCGATGATGCCGGGCTGCGCCTCCGCCAGCGGAAAGAAGGTCACGTTGGGATCGTGCCCGGCGATCATCTCCACCACCGAGCGTGCCGCAGCGACCGTGACGACGCCCGCGCCGCACCGCGCCGCGGCGCGCGCGGCCAGAAGCACCGCGCCGGGGTAACGATGGGATCCACCCACGATGAGCACGCGCCCACGTGCTTCCTTGCCGGCGTCCGGCGGGAGTGGTCGGAGCGACGCGCGGATGATCCGCGCGTCGAGCGGCTGGCTCGGGGCCGTCAGCGCATGCCCACGGCGACCGCGACCGCGAGATCGCGGATATGGGAGATGCTCACCGTGAGTGGCTCGGAGAGACCGAGCGCCCGGCGCCGCTGCTCGGCGCGGCCGTGGAGCGTGACCGTCGGCTGGCCGTACGGCGTGCGGCGGATCTCGATCTCGCGCCAGCCGACGCCGCGCACGCCCAGGCCCAACACTTTCGATACGGCCTCCTTCGCCGCCCATCGTCCGGCGAGATGCAGCACGTTGCGCTTGCAGTACATGCGCTCCCACTCCGTGTACACGCGTTGCAGGAAGCGCGTGTCGTGCTTTTCGAGCACGCCGCGGATGCGGTGCGTCTCGATGATGTCGATACCGACCTCAGTGGCAGCGGGGCTCATTCGACGGTGACGGCCTTCGCGAGATTGCGCGGCTGGTCGACGTCGTTCCCGCGCCGGTCGGCGATGTGATACGCGAGGAGCTGCAGCGGGATGATCGCGAGAACGGGCTCGAGCAGCTCCTCGGTCTTCGGGATGCGGATGATCTCCTCCGCCTTGCCAGTGATGTCGGCGTCGTCGTCGTTCGCCACCGCGATCACGACGCCGGCCCGAGCGCGGACCTCCTCCATGTTCGATCGCATCTTCTTGTAGACGGAGTCCTTCAGCGCGATCGCCACGACCGGGAGGTCCTCGTCGATGAGCGCGTTCGTCCCGTGCTTCATTTCGCCGGCGGCCGTGCCCTCGGCGTGGATGTACGAGAGCTCCTTGAGCTTAAGCGCGCCTTCCAGTGCCGTTGGGTAATTCACGCCTCGTCCGAGAAAGAGGAAGTTGCGCGCGGTGTGGTAGCGGTAGGCGAGCGCGCGCACCTTCGGTTCCTCACCGAGCACCGCATCGACGAGCGTTGGGAGATGGAATGCCTCCGCGAGGAGTCGGCGCGAGCGGTCCGCGTCGATGGTGCCGCGCC
>JANNUM010000462.1:0-7085 GCA_031395235.1 Chloroflexota bacterium | reverse complement strand
CGACGGCGCGCGTGCCGTATCTCGTCTCGATGCGCGCGATAGCTTCGGCCAGTCCAGTGGCTCCCACGGCTGCTCCCCTTTTTTGGCCGTTCCACCCACGTCCGGAGCCTGGCCTCACCGGACGTGATTAGAACGTCTGTTCTAGAACGTAGGGAGGTGCGGGGGACCTGTCAAGAGGGCTAAAACAGGCCGGAAATCGTCGAGATTTCTAGCCCGAGCGCGCGACCACTCGTGGATGCGTGGTCGCCAGCGCCTCGCGCAGCGCCGTCGCGCGTAACAGCACGAATCCGGACACGAGCACCACCACGATGCCACCGACGAAGAACGCGGTGTTGATCCCCGCGACCGTGCCGAGCGATCCGAGCACCATCTGGCCGAGCGGCATGAAGCCCATGAAGACCATGGTGTGCACGCTCATCGCGCGGCCACGGAGATGATCGGGCGTGCGCGTCTGCATCAGCGTGTTCGCCATCCCGAGGAACACCATCACCGCGAAGCTCGTGAGCCCGATGAACACCATCGCGCCGATGACCGAGCGCTGCTGCGCGAAGACCATGAGCAACAGGCCGTGCATCAGCGCGCTCCCGACAAGCAGCGCGCCGCGCCGCTTCCAGCCGCCGAGGGACGCCGTCACGAGCGCGCCCGCGAGCGCGCCCGCCCCGGACGCGGCGAGGAGCCACGAGAGCTCGAGCGCCCCGACGCCGAGGAACTGCGCCTCGGCCGGAAGCAGCTGGATGTACGGGCGCGTGAACAGCGCGGTCGTGATGGTAAGGAGCACCACCCAGCGCAGCACCGGGTCGCGGCGGATGTACCCCAGGCCTTCGCGGATCGATGCCAGCATCGAGAGCCGGCGGCGCGTCTCGCTGGGCTGTGGCGCGATCGCGAGGAGCGCTGCGACCACTGCGAGGTACGAGATCGCGTTGATGAGCATGAGCCCGCCGACTCCGAACGGGATGATGAGCACGCCTCCGATGAGCGGCCCGATCAGCGTCGCGCCGTTGAACGCGGCCGAGTTGAGGCCGATCGCGCTCATCAGCTCGCGGTCGGTCACGAGGCGCGGGACCATGGCCTGACGCGTCGGCGCGTCGAACGAGAAGATGATCGAGTTCAGCGCGCTGATGAGCACGACCTCGACGATGTTGATGTGCTCGGTGATCGTGAGTATCGCGAGGATGAAGGCGACGATCGCGGCCGCGACCTGCGTGACGATCAGGAGGCGGCGCCGGTCGGCGCGGTCGGCGACAGCACCACCGAAGAGACCGAACGCGAGACCGGGGATCGCTCGCGAGAGACCGACGAGGCCGAGGTAGAACGGCGCGAGCTGCGGGACCCCGTCGCGGATCGCGAGCTGCACCACCAGCCAGCCGAGGCCATAGATCTGCATCCACGAGCCGATGTTCGAGACGACCAGGCCGAACCAGAACAGCCGGAAGTCGCGGAAATCGAGGGCCGCGAGGGTCGAGGTGCGCCCGGGTTCGGCGGCGGCGCTGGCCTCATCGAGCCCGCCCTCGGTCTCGAGGGCGGGCGCAAGCCGTTCCTTCGACGTCATCGTGTCGCACCAGTGTGCGTCACAGCATCGACTCGCCGCCGACCAGTTGTTCGTCGAGAGATGGCGAGAGTGCATGGGAGTCGAACCCACCACGGAACGCGAAGCGCCCCGTCAACGGTTTTGAAGACCGAGGACATCACCGGATGCCTCGCACTCTCCCGCGCCCTACATAGGCTGATGAAGTGTCGGGCCAGGTGCCAGCCTGCGTCCATCCGCGGGTGACCGCCATTCGCGCGATCAGCGCCGTGGGATCGCGCGGTCTTCGATCTCCCAGGCGTGGTCGAGCAGGTGCCACGCGACCCGACGCACGAAGTAGCGCGGCGTCCACGGGCTTTTGGCCTGGCTCGGCTGCGCGACTGGAAGGCCACGCGCGCGGGCACGCAGCGCTGCGAGCATCGCATCGTACAACTCGGTCGGTCGGAGCGGGCGAGCAGCGGCGGTCTTTGGAGACCGCGCGCCGAGCTGAACGATGTACGCCTGATCCGCCTCGACGACATGCGCGGTGATCTTGTCGAGATCGCGTCCGCCGCCGCGCGGGCCCTTGCGCAGCTCGAGCCCCTTGGCGGACTTGGCCGCGTGATCGAAGGCGCTCCAGCATGCTTCGAGGATCAGCGTGCAGCGCCTGAGCTCGGCCTGGGCGATGGGCTCTCCATCCGCCGGTAGTCCCACCGACGGGACGCCGAAGTCAGTACCGGAACCGCCCCTCAGACGCTTGACGATGCTGAACGCCGAGGAGTCCTTTGGCGCGTTGAACTTCGACGCCACGAGTTGAACCACGGCGCTGTAGCGATCGCCGCACGCAGCCAGCGCCGCGACCGCCTCCTGCTCGTCACGCCCGCCCCGACACCAACCCGGCCATTCCACTGCGCCCGCGAAGGTGCGCTTGGCCCCCACCTCGAGATAGATCGGCACGCTCTGAGGCTTACTCGGCACGGAGCTTCACAGGATTCGCGAGACGATCAGTGCTTCTGCGCGGCCACCCAGGCGTCGACCTTCGCGCGGTACTGGTGCGGTGCCTTCGCGAAGGACTTCATGCAGCCGGGACCACAGAAGGCATATTCGCGGTCGTCCATCTCGAGAGTGAGCCCATGCTCGCGGGAGTCCGCGATGTCAACGATCATCCCGCAGACCGGATCGAGCATCTTCTCGCCTGGCCCCCCTGATGTGTCGCGCACCAGCTAGTGGACCTTGGTAGTGCCGACGCCGGCGTTGGGCGTGCTGCTGGTTGGCGACCCGGCACTCGGCGGCGTTGGCGGCGTCGCCGTGCTGGTGGTGGACGCGGCCGCACTGAGATGCGGCGTCAGCTTCTGCATGAGCTGCGGCTTCGGGTGGTATCCAACGATACGGTCGGCCTCGCGGCCGTTCTTGAACACGATCATCGTCGGGATCGCGCGGACGCCGAAGCGCCCCGCGGTGATCGGATTGGCGTCGACGTCAAGCTTCACGACGCGGATCTTGTCGCCCTGCTCGTTCGCGACGTCCTCGAGGACGGGCGCGACCATCTTGCACGGGCCGCACCACGTCGCCCAGAAATCGACGAGCACGGGGGTATCCGACTTCAGGACCTCCTGCTCGAAACTCTGGTCGGTGACGACCTGTGGCTTGCCCATTTAGTGCGGTCTCCTTTGTTAGTGCTACTACATCCCGGCAACGCCGGGTGGAGAGCGAAGGCACGCTTTGCGTGTCTTCGCTACCACCTGAACGCGAGCTGCTGGCCTGATTGTTCCACCGCAGGTTCGAGGCCAAGGACCGCTTCCAGGCCATCCAGGCCGGCCTGCGCGTCCCCCAGCCACCGTCGCAATGGATCCCACTTTACGAATCGCCAGCCTCGGCGTCGAACGACCTCCGCCAGAGCGGGCGAGCGGCGCAGCTTTTCGTGCACCAGGCCCGTGCGTTCGTCGGCGACCGCGAGAAACCGGAACACTCGATCGTCATCCGGGATCGCCTCGCCGAGGGCAACGATGCTGCGGTGGATCCGGGCCGTCCAGTCGACCTGCCACAGGAACACCATGTGCCCGCGGTCGTACCAGACGCAGTCAACGAAGTCGAGCGCCTCCGACGCCCCGCGTACGAAGCGCGCTGCGCCGCTCGTGCGCTCGGGCTCGCTCACGAGATCCGTCAACACGCGTCCGCGCTCCGCATGCGAGTTGGGCAGCGCTCGTCGCTCGACGTCGCGACCGACGTGCACCTTGAATCCCAGCCGGTGTCCGGCGTCGATGAGCTCGGCCAGGACCTGCGCCTGCGACGCTTGCCGCGCGACAAGCGCGTCCTGATCGAGGAGGCGCCACCTCCCCTCGTCGGTCTGCGTCGCATACGCAGCGACGCAGCGCTCGATCAGTTCGCGGTCCGGAGTCTCGATGCCGCGGAACAGCGCGTACACGCGACGCAGCAGAGAGCGTGTGTCGACCTCGCGCGCGGATGACAACAGACCCCAGACCGCCCACTCGACCCGGTCGCCGAGCGGCGTCGCGTCGGGCGCCTCGGTGATCGCATACGCGACATCGTCGGCGTCGTCGCTGAGCGGGACGCGCGTGATGCCGGTGCGCCGCCCGTCGGCGAGGGCCGACTTGAAGTGATCGAGGAACAGCTCGAGCTCCGAGACGCCGCCGGCGCGCGCGAGCGCGATCGGAACCAGCAGCCCCTTCGCGGCGAGCGACTGCAGCGCCGCGACGGCGGCGACGTCCTCGCGCACCGGCTCGCCGCGGGCGAGCACGGCCTCGCGCACGCCCGCGCGGATCGCGTCCTCGATCAGCGGTGCGTCCGCGGATGACTGGTCGCGCAGCAGCGGCACGTCGCGGTCGAAGTCGCACACCGCGGCCGCGGGCGAGCCATACGCGCCGGCGTGCGCGTCGCGCTGATAGAGGATCGTGCGTAGGCGATAGCCGCTACCTGCGCCGGCGAGGACACACGCCGCGATCGTCGCGGCGTCCGCGTGCGGCACGTACACGACGGCCGCCGCCTCGGGGCGCGACACGCGATGCGCCAGGGTGAGCGCGGCGCGCAAAGTGCGGAGGAGTCGCTCGCGCGCGGCGAGCCGGCCCTCGCCGGTGTCCATCGGACGGAGCGTCTTCGCGCCGAGCAGCAGCGCGCTCGCCACCGTGCTCCATCCTCCGAGCGTGTCCTCGACCGGCGCCTGACACAGGACGAGGTCGGCGTCGCCGGGGTCGAGGAGGAGCCCACCGCGTGACGCGGGCGAGCGGTGCTCGTGCTGCGCGAGCCACGCGACGAGCTCGCGGACGGTGCGCTCGTACTCGAGCCAGATGTTCACCTCGCGCGTCTGCGACGCGTGGCCGCGCCGGGCGCGCCCCTTGTCGATGCGCAGTGGCGCGCCGTGCCCGGCGACGGCGCTCTGGCGGCTTCCGGCGACGATCGACTCGAGCAGGCAGAGCTTGAGCAGGCCCTGCGCGGCGGGTTCCCCCACCGAGGTCTCGATCGCGCGCAGTGTGGCCATGAGCGCGGTGATGTTGCGCGGCGTGTACAGCGCCGCGACCGTCTCCCCCAGCGCCTGCGCGGCCGGATCGGCACCGAAGCGCTCGACGAACTGCCAGTAGGCCATCCCTCGCGGTTCGAGCCGGCGGGTGCGCTCCTCGTCTTCGGTGTCGACGGACTCGATCAGGAGGGCACGTCCCTCACGCGCACACACGCCGCAGCGGAACGCCTTTTTCGTCGGTACCGGCGCGTCGCGCTCCCAGAGGAAGGCCTCGGCCACGACCGGACCGTGACACGTCGCGCAGTGCGAGCCGTAGAGCTCGCGCATCGCGACGCGGTGTGGCGTGCCGACGAGAGCGCTATCGGCGACGCGCTCGAAGGCCGCAAGGACGTCCTCGAGCGGCGGCGCAAGGGCGACAACGGCGCGGGCCCATTCGCCCAGCGGCTCGCGCGATTTCGCGATGCCGCGCCGATCCGCCGATTCGACGGCGTCGGCGGCGGACCACGGATGCGCGAGCGGATCGAGCACAACACCGCGCCTGGGCGCGTACGCGGTGGAATAGATCTCGGCGAGCGCGATGGGGAACGCGGTGCCAAAGCGGTTGAGTGGTCGCGGGAGCGGGATCGTCTCGATGGGCGTGAAGGAGAGGATCCGCTCGCGCATCGTGCTCACGTTGTCGTGAGTATGGGTCTCAGGGCAGTCGGAAGAGAACGGCTCGCTTCGCTTCGGCGATGAGGCCCACCCAACGACCGTCGCGGGACACGACGAGATCCTGGATCTGGCCGACGGGCGCGAGCTCGTCGATGGCGCCCGTCTTCGGGTCGAGCGCGATGAGGCGATCGCTGCCGTCCAGCACGACCGCACGCAGCCCGACCGCGATGCGGCGGCCGTCGACGATCGCGGTCGTCCAGCGCGTGGCTCCCTCGCGGTCGAGCGCGACGACACGCTGGGCGTCCAGCAGGTACAGCGTTCCGTCGCGCGCGAATTCGACGTCGCGCACGGCGGTGGTGAGCTTCGTGAGGCTCTTCGTCGGATCGGGCGCGGTCACCTGGAAGCGGTACGTGCCCTGGTCCGTCACCGCGGCGCCGAACGCGCCGGAGGGATCGATCGCGAATGCCCTGCCGATGCCGGGCACGCGCAGCACGCCCTTCGTGCGTCGCTCCACGCCGGGCCGGAACATGCGGACCTCGTAGCCGGCCCCCGACTGGAACGCGATGAAGAGATCGCCGTTGTCGCTGACCGCGAGCAGCCCGCCGGAGGATGGCAGCTCGATCGGGAACGGAGCCGAGAGCGGTATGCCATCCGGCGTGCGCCCCCCGATGATGCCGCCGTCGCTCCCGCCCGACGATGCCGCGAACACGTCGACCCCGGGCACGTACACCAGCGACTGCGCCGCGCCGCTGAGGCGCACCGGGACGCCGACGGTGTCGTTCGGGGTCGGCATGATCCAGTTCGTGAGGACCTGCCCACCGCCCATGAGGAAGCGTCCGTTATGGGTGAACGCAAGCTGGTTCACGCCGGCGTTGAACTTCGGCAGCGCCTTGAGCACGCCGTCGCGCGTGTGCAGCGCGAGGAAGCCATCGTCGGAGCCGGTCGCGATCAGGGCCGCGTCCGGCGAAAGCGCGATCTTCCGCGCGAGCGCCTGGACGTTGATGGCGCGCTCGGGCTCGCGCCACAGCTCCGCGTCCGGTACCGCGCCACCGCGCGCGAACGCGTACGCCGCGTCTTCGCTCACGATCGCGGTGATCTTCTGGGACGCGAGCGTCGCGGCCGCTTTGTCGGCCGCCGCGCGGTCGGCGTACGGTCCGACACGCACCGCGAACGGGCTCTCCGTCGCCGCGGTCGCGTTCGCGCCCATCTTCTTCGCGGCGTCGGCGGCGTCGCCCGCCGTCGTGTACGGACCAACGGTCAGTGTGAAGCGCTGCTTCGACGACGACGTGGAGGTGATCGACGTGCCGCGATCGAGCGCCGCCTTGAGCGTTGGGTCCGCGGGGAGCACCGACGCGAGCTCGCGCAGGCTGGCCCAACCGCGCTCGACGCCCGACAGGACGCGCGACAGCGCCGCGGCGTCGCGGGCATCGGCATACCCGAGAGCGTCGCGCGACA
>JANNUM010000403.1:0-3516 GCA_031395235.1 Chloroflexota bacterium | reverse complement strand
TGCCTGGCGGCAACGTCGGTCGCTGCGTCGTCACGACGATGGATCCCGACACGGGCGAGTCCGACCTCGACACGCTCGAGGTGCTCACGCGTTATCGAGGCTCGACATGGTCCAGCGAGCCGCTGGCGTTCGGCGTGTGGGCGACCGTCGAACGCCAAGGTCGCGTCGCGCTCGGCGACAGCATCACGCTACTGGAAGACTCCGCCTGACGACATCGAGGGCGTTCCGGCTGTCGCTCGTCGGCTGGCGTAGTGCCGTCTGCACCGTCATCGCCGTCGACGGGCCAGCGCGGGTCGGCGACGCGGTCGAGGTCCTGCCGGCCCGCGTTTCCGCCTGACGCCGTTTCACGACCATTCGGCCCCTGTTCCGCAACCATCCCTTCGGCTACAAATTTCGGCAGTGACAAAGGTCCTCTCGTCCGCAGCAGCAGCAACCGCCGTAGGAGGTGGAGGCTGAGTCGCGTCTGCTGAACAAGAACGTCGAGACCGACGAAGCCTCCCAAGACCGGGAGGCTTTTCTGTTTAGGAAGGAGGTGGTGCGGTGAGCGACGAGCGCGATGCCTGTGCGCTGGTCGGGATCGCCCGGAAGGACGGTCGGCCTTCGCGCGACGTGCTCGATGGCGTGCTCTACGGCATGGCCGCGCTCGCGCATCGCTCGGGTCTCGTCGACGGCGAGGGCGACGGCGCCGGCGTGCTCACCGACATCCCGCGCGCTCTCTGGGCGAACGTTCTCCGCGGGTCGGGCCGCGACGCGACACTCGTGCGCAGCGGGCGCTTCGCGGTCGGTCACCTGTTCGTCCCGCCGAGCGACGGCGACGCGGATCGGGCGGCCGTGCGCCGCAGCCTCGCGCGTCACGGGATCGAGATCCTGGCCGAGCGCCAGGGCGCCACCGAAAGCAGCGTGCTCGGTCCGCGCGGGCGCACTGAGGAGCCGCTCTTCTGGCAGCTCGCGCTCCTCGCGCCGTCACGAGACGGTCCCGGCTCGCGCGCGCTCTACGAGGCCGGGGTCGAGATCGAGCGACTCACGGCCGCGACCGTGGTGAGCCTCTCGCGTCATACCTCGGTCTACAAGCTGCGCGGCGCCGGCCATCAGCTGCCGCGCTACTTCGCGGACCTCGCCGACCCGCGCTTCGCGACGTCGATGGCGTTCGGCCACAACCGGTACGCCACGAACACGAGCACGAGCTTCGACCGCGTTCAGCCCTTCGCCACATTCGCGCACAACGGCGAGATCAACACCATCGGACGCCTGCGTGAGGAGGCCAAGGCGCTGCGCATCCCGCTCTCGCGCTCGGGCAGCGACTCGCAGGACGTCGACGCGATCCTGCGCGGCATGGTCCTCGGAATGCGGCTCACGCCGGTCGAGGCGATCGAGCTGCTCTTCCCGCCGATCGTGAACGAGATGAAGCGCATGCCCGCGGAGCTGCAGGACCTGTACGTGCAGGCTCGCGCCGCGTTCGGTCCGTTCGCGCAGGGCCCGGCCGCCTTCCTCGCGCGCGTGGGCGACACCTGTCTCTTCGGCGTCGACGCGCTCGGACTGCGCCCGCTATGGCACGTCGAGACGCCCGACGAACACGTCTTCGCGAGCGAGCGCGGATTCATCCCTCCCGAGCGGTACGTCCGCGATCCCTATCCGCTCGGACCCGGCGAACGCGTCGGCCTGCGTCGCACCCGTTCGGGTTGGCGGTTCCTGGATCAGGACACGCTGCGGCGGACGTTCGTCGCGGACCGCACGACGCGCGGCGTCACCGTCCTGGGCATGCGCGAGCGCATCGCGTGCGGCGGCCCGGAGGAGGCGCCGGGGAGTGTCAGCCGCCCGGGTGGACGGCGCGAGCCGACGGCGCGCTGGCAGATAGCCACGCCACCCGACGAGCTCGAAGACCCCTCGCAGCGCCGCGAGCACCAGTTCGCGTCGCTCGGCTTCGAACCGGACGACCTGAAGATGGCGCAGTTCGCGGCGCAGACCGGGAACGAGCCGATCGGCTCGCTCGGCTGGGACGGGCCGCTCGCAGCGCTGTCAGCGGCGCGTCCGAATCTCGCGGACTACCTGCACGAGACGGTCGCCGTCGTGACCAATCCCGCCATCGACCGCGAGCGCGAGATCGAGCACTTCTCGACGCGGGCTCTGCTCGGCCCGCGTCCGTTGCCGCGCGCCGCGTCGACGCGCCTCGCCGACCGCGGTCGCTGGATCGAGCTGCGCATGCCCATCCTCCTCGGCGGTCACGCCCCCGAGACCGCCCTCCGTGGCGACGACCACCGCGCGCTCGCGCACAACCTGGGGACGTGGATCGTCGAAGACGTCGTCGCGCAGTTCACCGCCGACGGCGAGCGTGTGCCCGTGATCCTCGAAGCGGACCGCGACTGGGAGGAGCATCCGCGCGACGCGCTCGCGCGTCTCGGGGCGCAAGCCTGTCGTGGCGTGCGCAGCGGCGCGACGCTCGTGGTCGTGCAGGACCGCCACGTCGTCGAAGAGGGTCGCGCGTGGCTCGATCCGCTTCTCGTTGTCGCCGCGGCGCACCGTGCGCTCATCACGCAGCCGTCGCGCAACGGTTCGCTGCGGCGCGAGTGTGCGCTCATCGTCTCCGCGGGCAGCCTGCGCAATCTCCACGATCTCATGGTCGCCCTGGCGCTCGGCGCCGACGCCGTGAACCCGTACCTGCTGCTCGAGTACGCGCTCTCGCTCGGCGACCCCGATGCGCTGCCGAACCTCGTCGAGGCGCTCCGCAAGGGGATGGAGAAGGTCATCTCCACCCTGGGCGTGCACGAGATCCGCGGCTACGGCCGGCAGCTCTCCGCGATCGGCGTCGCGCCCGAGGTCGCGCGGATGCTGGGCATCACGACGTTCTGCGCGACCGATGAGCGCGGCCTCTCGTGGGAGCGCATCGGTGCGGACGGCTTTGACCGCGGCACGATGCTCCGCGAGCGGCGGCCGGCGCGCATCGAGCCGGTGTTCCGGATCTACCCACGCGTGTGGAAGGCGGCGGGCGCAGTCGCGAACGGCGAGCAGCCGTACCGCGCGTACGCCGACAAGCTCGAGGAGTACGAGCGGACCCATCCGGTGTCGCTGCGGCATCTCCTCGACTTCCGCGCTCCACTCGAGGGCGAGCCGCTCTCTCTCGCGCGCACGCGCGCGGGCGACCACGACGCGCCCTTCTACATCTCGTCGATGTCGTTCGGCTCGCAGGGCGAGACCGCGTACCGCGCGTATGCCGAGGCGATGGCACGGATGGATCTTCTCTGCATCAACGGCGAGGGTGGCGAGCTGCCCGATCTCATCGGGAAGTACCCCCACAACCGCGGCCAGCAGATCGCCTCGGGCCGATTCGGCGTCTCCGCGCTGCTCGCGAACTCGTCCGACTACCTGGAGATCAAGATCGGCCAGGGCGCGAAGCCGGGCGAAGGCGGACATCTGCCGGCGCGCAAGGTCTCGGTGAAGGTCGCGCTCGCGCGCAACGCGCAGCCCGGCGTCGACCTCATCTCGCCGTCGAACAACCACGACATCTACTCGATCGAGGAT
>JANNUM010000402.1:0-1776 GCA_031395235.1 Chloroflexota bacterium | reverse complement strand
CCCGGTGGCGGCGAGATGAGGTCCGGCGGCAGGCCTTCGATCGGAACGAGCTTCGCCTTGCGCGACTCGTCGAGCCGCGGGATCGAGCGGAGCAGACCCCAGGTGTAGGGCATCTTCGGATTCGCGAAGAGCTCGATGGTGTCGGCCTTCTCGACGATGCGGCCCGCGTACATGACGTTGATGCGCTGCGTCATGCCCGCGACGACGCCCAGGTCGTGCGTGATGAGGATGAACGCCGTGCGGAATTCGCGCGCCAGGTTCTTCAGCAGGTCGAGGATCTGCGCCTGAATAGTTACGTCGAGGGCGGTCGTTGGTTCGTCGGCGAGGATGAGCTTGGGGTTGCACGAGAGGGCCATCGCGATCATCACGCGCTGACGCATCCCGCCGGAGAACTGGTGCGGATAGTCGTCCATGCGCTTCTTCGCGCTGGGGATGTTCACGAGCTCGAGCAGCTCGACGGTACGCTTGCGCGCCTCGCTCTTGTCCATCTTCATGTGGAGCTCGAGCGCCTCGGTGATCTGACGGCTGATGGTGAGCACGGGGTTCAGGCTCGTCATCGGGTCCTGGAAGATCATCGCGATGTTGTTGCCGCGGATGCTGCGGACATCGTCGTCGTCCATCTTCAGGATGTCCTGACCGTCGAACATGATCGAGCCCTTGACGATCTTGCCGGGTGGCTGCGGGATGAGGCGCATGAGCGACAGCGCGGTCACGGACTTGCCGCAGCCGGACTCCCCCACGATGCCGAGCGTTTCGCCGGCGGCGACCTGGAACGTCACTCCGTCGACGGCGCGGACGACGCCATCGCGCGTGAAGAACTGCGTGTGGAGGTCTGTGACCTCGAGAAGGTCAGCCAACGTCGGCGAAGTCTATCTCAGGTCTTCATGCGCGGGTCGAGAGCGTCGCGCAGGCCGTCACCCACGAAGGTGAACGCGAGCATCACCGTGGAGATGCAGACCGCCGGCATCAGCACGGCCCACGGATTCGTCGAGAAGAGCGGGAAGCCCTCGTTGATCATCCCGCCCCATGACGCCGTGGGCGGGATGATGCCCACACCGAGGAACGACAGCGTCGCCTCGCCGAGGATCGCGCTGGGAACGGCGAACGCGGCGGTCACGATGAGCGGTGCGAGCGCGTTCGGCAGCAGGTGCTTCGTCATCAGCCGCGCTGATGTCGCGCCTACCGCGCGCGCCGCCTCGACGAACTCACGCTCCTTCAGCGCGAGCACCTGACCTCGCGTCAACCGAGCGACGCCCACCCAGCCGACGATCGCGATCGCGACGAAGATCAGCAGCAGCCCGTCCATGATCTTGCCGAACGCGCTCGCGCGGAACGACGCGACGATGATGATCAGGAAGAGGAAGTCCGGGAATGCGTAGATGATGTCGGTGAAGCGCATGAGCACCTGGTCGATCCACCCACCGAAGAAGCCCGCGACAAGACCCACCGTGACACCTAGGCCGAACACGATCGCCGTAGGGACGAACCCCACGACCATGCTCACCCGCGACGCATAGATGAGTCTGCTGAGGATGTCCCGGCCGAGGAAGTCGGTCCCCAGCAGGTAGCGCGGGTCGGTGTACTTAGAGCCCGTCCACAGCGGCTCCATCTGGCTGGCCGGACTCGTCGGGATATGGATCGGGTCGTATGGCGCGAGCACCGGCGCGAGGATCGCGACCAGGAATGCCGAGGCGATGACGATGAGACCGCCGACCGCTGCCTTGTTCCGGAAGAGCCGGTAGGCGGCGTCCTGCCACAGCGAGCGCTGCTTCCGGG
>JANNUM010000370.1:0-2253 GCA_031395235.1 Chloroflexota bacterium | reverse complement strand
AGCTTCGCGGCGATCGGCGCGGAGGTCGACCGCACCGCCTGAATGACCGCGGTGCTCCGGCAGCGTCGCGGCGCCGCCGAGCAGGACGATCGGCGAGTCGGGCAGGTACACGAGGTAGCTCCACGCGACGGGCTCGGTGCCGCCGTCGACGAACGCGAAGTACCCGCGGTTGTTGACCTTGCTGTCGGTCATCGCATAGAGGACGTTGAAGAAGCGCGCGACCTCTTCGGGGATCCCGTACGCGCGACCCATCATCTCGCTGGCCGCCTGCGCCTCGTGGAGGCTCGCTTCGCGGACGTCGATCTTCGGGTCGACGGCGATCGGCCGCGCACGCCTTTGACGTCGAGATCTTCCGAGAGACCCGAAACGGGCGGGTAGACCTGCAGGCTCGACTCGATCGCCAGCGTGATGGCGTCTTCGGCGATGCTCACCGGGTCACGCGACGAGCGAGCGGAGCGCGCGGCGGATGAGCTCGCGTGCGAGCGTCACTTTGTAGCCGTTGTCGCGCAGCGGTTGCGCGGACGCCAGGATCGTGTCGGCCGCGGCGAGGCAGGCGTTGTCATCGAGCGTGCTGCCCTCGAGCTGCTTGTGCGCGGCGGCGACCCACCACGGACGGGGCGCCACGCCGCCGACCACGACGCGCACGTCGTGCGCCTCGCCGTCCTTGATCCGCGCCGCGGCCGCGACCGACACGAGCGCGAAGCTCCAGGCCTTGCGGTCCATCGCCTTGAGGAACGTGCCGCGACGCTCGAGCGCGGAGTCGGGGATCTTCACCGACGTGATGAGCTCGCCTTTGCGGATCGCGTGCTCCTTCCGCTGTCGGCCGCTCGGCGTGATGTAGAACATCCGCAGTGGCACGCTCCGGCGGCCCAGGCTCGAGGCCAGCTCGATCTCGGCGTCGAGGGCGATGAGCGCAGGCGCGAGATCGGATGGCGAGACCATCACGCACTCCGCCGCGCCGAGGATCGCGTGATAGCGGTTCTCGCCTTCGGCGGCGAAGCAGCGCGTGCCGCCCTTGAGCCAGCACGGGACGGCCTCGTCGCGGAAATACCAGCAGCGGTTGCGCTGGAGCAGATTGCCGCCGACGGTGCCCATGTTGCGGAGCTGCGGGGTCGCGGCGTCGCGCAGCGACTCGACGATCATCGGCGCGACCTTTCGTAGCTGCGGCGATGTCTCGAGATCGGACAGCGGCGTGAGCGCGCCGATCCGAAGGCCCCTGCCCTTCTCGCGCGTCCAGCCGCGGAGGCCGTCGATGCCGGTGAGGTCGACGAGGGCGTTCGGCGTCGCGAGGCCGCTACGGATGAGACCGATGAGATCGGTACCGCCCGCGATCGCGACCGTGCCGTTCTTCAGGAGGCGCAGCGCCTCCCCGAGCGCGCGCGGCTTCGCGTACGAGAAGAGGCTCACCGGGCCACCGCCAGCGCCGCGAGCACCCGCGCCGGCGTCATCGGCACGTGACGCAGCCGTACCCCGATGGCGTTCGCGACCGCGTTCGCCACAGCGGCCGCGGTCGGGATGATCGGCGGCTCGCCGAGCCCCTTCGCGCCGAGGTTGTTCGCGCGGCGGTCGGGCCGGTCCGTGAACCGCACGACGATCTCGGGAACGTCCATCGCGGTCGGGATCTTGTACCACTCGAGGTCGGCGTTCATCACGCGTCCGAGCGCACGGTCGACGACACGCTCCTCGGTGAGCGCGAACCCGAGCGCCTGGATCACGCCGCCCTGGACCTGAGAGGCGGCGGTCATCGGATTGACGATCCGGCCGATGTCGTGCACCGCGACGATCTTCTCGACGACGATCTCGCCCGTGAGCGTGTCGACCTCGACCTGCGCGAAGTGCGCGCCGAACGTCTTGATCGACAGGCTCTCCGGGTTCGGCCAGCGCGAGCCCTTGCCGATCACGGTGTTGTTCTCGAGCTTCTTGCTCACTTCGGAGATAGGGGTGCGGGCGCCCTTGCTCACGATGTGACCTCGCTCCATCCGTAGCTCCGTTTTGCGCACCTCCAGCACCCCGGCCGCGGCACCGAGGAACTGCTCGCGCGCGTCGCGCGCGGCGAGCCGCACCGCCGGTCCCACGGACGCGAGCGTGAGCGAGCCGGCCGAGATCGGACCGTATGGTCCTTCGGTGTCGCCGATGCGCACCGAGATGCGGTCGAGATCCACACCGAGCTCCTCGGAGCAGATCTGCGCGAGCACGGTGCGCGTGCCGGTGCCGATGTCCTGCGTCCCCGCGCGCAGGATCACCGTGCCGTCG
>JANNUM010000343.1:0-2828 GCA_031395235.1 Chloroflexota bacterium | reverse complement strand
CGATTCCCGCTCGTTCTCGTGCCGCTCGAGGACACCACGCTGCCGAAGGACGACGCGGAGAAGCGCGCCCTGCGCGAGCGGCTTGGTCTGCCGGTGGACAAGTTCGTTTTCGTCTCGCCGGGCTTCTTCTTCCGTCGCAAGCGCTTCACGCAGGTGATCGCGGCCGCGCCGCGCGACAGCGTCGTCGTGCTCTCCGGCACGCGCTCGGGCAACGAGCCGGAGTACTTCGACGAGGTGAAGGAGTACATCGAGGAGCGCGGCTTCACGAACGTCGTGGTGAACACCGACTACGAGACGATGGGCTCGTACGTCGCTGCCGCCGACTGCGTGGTGCTCTATTACGAGGATGTGTTCCAGAGCGCGGTCGCCGCGCAGGCGATCTGGGCCGGGCTGCCGTGCATCTTCTCCGAGGCGAGGGGCTTCGACGTCTATCACGGTGCTGGGCTCGTCGCGCGCGACAGCGGCGAGCTCGCGGAACACATGCGCGAGATCCAGAAGCCGGAGATCTACGGGCGCTTGCGCGCTCGCGTGAAATATCTGCAGCGGATGCTCGCGCCCGAGCACAACGCCGACCGCTATCTGACGCGCATCCCATAAGTGCCACGTACGTACAGGCGTCGCTCGTGAGCGACATCCTCATCGTCGTCCAGCGCTTTGGCGACGAGGTCGTCGGGGGATCCGAGGGCCACGCGCGCGTCGTCGCCTCGCGGCTCGCGCGGTCGCATCGCGTCGAGATCGCCACCACCACCGCGGCCGACTACTGGACCTGGGCTCCGTATTACCCGCGCGGCACGAGCGAAGTCAACGGACTGCGCGTCCATCGCTTTCCGGCGGAGGGGCGCGATCCGGAGTTCAAGGCGTTCGAATCGAAGGTGCTGAACGGCGAGCACGCGCTTGCGGATGAGGAGGAGTGGCTGCGCCGCCAGGGACCGCACTGCCCGGCGCTGCTCGAGTTCCTGAAGGACGACGGCCGTCGCTTCGACGCGGTCCTCTTCTACACGTACATCTACGAGCCCACCGCGCGCGGTGTTCCCATCGTGCCCGAGCGCGCCGCGCTCATCTCGACCGCGCACGACGAAGCGCCGCTGCGCCTCGCACCGTACCGGGCGCTGTTCCAGCTGCCGCGCGCCTTCGGGTTCCTCACGCCCGAGGAGAAGGGCCTCGTGCACCGCACCTTCCGCAACGAGCACATCCCACACGAGACGCTTGGTCTCGGGCTCGACGCGCCCGGCGCGTACGACGTCGCCGCGTTCCGCGCGGCGCACGAGCTCGAGGGTCCGATCGTCCTCTATCTCGGCCAGGTCAGCGAGGGCAAAGGGTGCGAGGATCTCCTCGCCGCGTGGACGGAGTACCGATCGCGCCCGAACGCGCGCGCCACGACCCTCGTCCTCGCGGGCACGCTCCGCATGGATCTGCCCGATCGCCGCGACGTCGCCGCGATCGGGCGCATCCCGGACGCGGAGAAGTACGCGGCGCTGGCGGCGGCCGACGTGCTCGTGCTGCCGTCACGATTCGAGAGCCTCGGCATCGTGCTCCTCGAGGCCTGGCAGGTCGCGACGCCGGTGCTCGTGCGCGCCGACAACCCCGTCACCGCCGGCCAGGTCGCGCGGTCCGGCGGCGGCGTGACCTACCGCGACGCAGCCGGCTTCGGCGACGCGCTCGAGCGCGCGATCGCCGCGCGCGACGCGCTCGGGGCCGCCGGGCGCGCGTGGGTGGAGCGCGAGTCGTCGTGGGACGCGTTCGATGCGCGCCTGGCGCAGTTGGTGGCACTCACCGCGTCATGACAGACCCGAGCGTCGCCACATGACGAACCCGAGCCTCATGGTCGTCGTGCAGCGCTACGGCGACATTGCCGGCGGGGGCGCGGAGCAGCACGCCCGTTCGCTGGTCCAGCGGCTGCGTCCTCACTTCAACGTCGAGGTGGCGACCACCACCGCGCGCGACTACTGGACCTGGGCCAACGAGTTCACGGCCGGGCTCACCGTCGTCGACGGCGTCCCGGTGCACCGCTTCGCGGTCGAGCGCGGACGATCGCGCGACTTCCGCCTCCGCGAGCGGCGCGCGTTCTCCGCGACGCACACGCTCGCCGACGAGCGCGCGTTCGTCGAGGCGCAGGGGCCGGTCGCGCCCGACCTTCTCGAGCACGTCAACAAGCGCGGCCGCCAGGTCGACCACGTGCTCTTCTTCACGTACATCTACTACCCGACCGCGCTCGGGCTTCCGCTCTCGCCGGAGCGCGCGGTACTCGTGCCGACCGCGCACGACGAGCCCGCGATCCGTCTCGCGATCTACAAGCCCGTCTTCTGCGCGCCGCGGGCGATCGCGTTCAACACCGAGGAGGAGCGCGCGATGGTGCACCGACTCTTCCGGAACGAGCGGGTGCCGAATGAGGTCGTGGGCGTCGGCGTCGACGTGCCCGCGGACCGATCCGCGGAGCGATTCCGCCAGCGCTACGCGATCGAGGGCCCGTACTTCCTCTACGTTGGCCGCATCGTCGAAAGCAAGCAGTGCGGGCAGCTCTTCGACGCGTTCGCCCGCTGGCAGGACTCGCAGGGCACGCGCGCGACGCTCGTCCTCATGGGTCACCGCGAGATGCCGGTGCCCGACCGCCCGGACATCCGGCTCCTCGGGCGCACGTCCGACGAGGACAAGTTCGACGCGCTCGCGGGCTGCGTCGCGCTCGTGCAGCCGAGCCTGCTCGAGTCGCTATCGATCATCGCGCTCGAGGCCTGGGCCTGCGGCCGCCCGGTGATCTGCGACGTGCGTTCGCCGGTGGTGTGGGGGATGACGTACCGCGCCGGAGCGGGCCTCGCGTACCGGAGCGCCGC
>JANNUM010000339.1:0-2875 GCA_031395235.1 Chloroflexota bacterium | reverse complement strand
CGCCTTGTGTCTCACGCGCGAGCTCGTGGCGGCCGCGAATCCGCTGGCGGATGCCGTGCTCGCACTGCAGGCGCTTGGCGGCATTCCGCTGATCCTCGCCGGCACACCTGCGCAGCGCGCTGAATGGCTCGAGCCGATCCTCCTCGGCCGGGCGATGGCGGCGTTCGCCATGACCGAGCCACACGCCGGGTCCGATGTCGCCGCCATGCGGACGACCGCGCGGCGGGATGGGAGCGGATGGGTACTTGACGGCGAAAAGCATCTCATCTCGAACGCGGGAATCGCGGATGTGTATCTCGTGTTCGCGGTCACGACAGCAGGAGCGGGCAGCCGCGGCATCTCCCTGTTTATCGTGCCCGCCGACGCGCCCGGCTTCATATTCGACGGCGCTCAGATCCTCGCGGCCCCGCATCCGCTTGGCCGCATTCGTCTCGACGGCTGTCGCGTGGGCGCCACCGCGATGGTTGGGGACGTGGATGCTGGATTCAAGCTCGGCATGAAGACGCTCGATTTCGTGCGGACGTCGGTGGGAGCTGCGGCGTGCGGAATGGGTGCGCGCGCACTGGCGGAGGCAATCACGCATGCCTCGACGCGGCACCAGTTCGGTCAGCCCCTGTCGAGTTTCCAGCTGATTCGGGAAAAACTTGGCCGTATGGCGACAGAGCTCGACGCGGCGCGCCTCCTCGTGTTCCGCGCCGCGCGGCAGCAGGATTGCCGCGAGGGCCGCATCACGGTCGAGGCGGCCATGGCGAAGAGCTTCGCGACCGAAGCGGCCCAGCGCATCATCGACGACGCGGTCCAGATCGCGGGTGGCGCAGGCGTGCTGGTCGGCCATCCCGTCGAACGTCTCTACCGGGCGGTGCGCGCGCTGCGCATCTATGAAGGCGCGACCGAGATTCAGCGTCTGGTCATCGGTGGGGCCCTGGTCGAACCGGTCTGATGCGCATCGTGTGTGTCGGCGGGGGCCCCGGCGGTCTCTACTTCGCCATCCTCATGAAGAAGGCCAACCCCGCTTACGACATCCTCGTCGTCGAGCGGAACCTGCCGGACGACACGTTCGGCTTCGGGGTGGTTTTCTCCGACGCCACGATGGCGAGCATCGCCGAGGCCGACTCGGAGGCATACGGCGCGATCGCGCGCGACCTGGTGCACTGGGACGACATCGACGTCCACTGCAACGGCGAGGTGGTCACCACCACGGGCCACGGCTTCAGCGGCATGAGCCGGCACACGCTGCTGAACACGCTACAGCGGCAGGCCCGCGAGGCCGGCGTGCGCGTCGAATTTGGGCGCGAGGTGAAGAGCCTCGATGAGTTCCGCGACGCCGACCTGATTGTGGCCGCGGACGGGGCCAACAGCACCATTCGGCCCCTGCTGGCGTCCGATGTCGCCACGACCGTCGAGTGGCGTTCGAACCGCTTCGTGTGGTTTGGCACAACGAAGCCATTTCCGGCGTTCACGTTCTATTTCGCCCGTACGGCTCACGGGCTCTGGCGGGTGCACGCGTATCAGTACGCGCCGGGCCATTCCACCTTCATCGTCGAGTGTCGCGAGGACGCGTGGCGCGGCTCCGGCATGGATCGCGCCAGCGAAGAGGAGACCGCCGCCTTTCTTGAAGGGATATTCACGACGGAGCTCGAGGGTCATACGCTCATCACGAACCGCAGCCTCTGGCGGCAGTTCCCGACGATTCGGATCCGGCCGTGGTCGGCAGGGAACGTGGTCATCATCGGCGACGCGGCGCACACGGCGCATTTTTCGGTCGGCTCGGGCACGCGGCTGGCCATGGAGGACGCGGTGGCGCTGCGCAATGCGGTCGCCGGGTCCTCCGATCTCCCTGCCGCACTGGCGGCGTACGAAGCCGGTCGCCGTCCGCAGGTCGAGAGCCTGCAGCGCGCCGCGCAGGCCTCGCTCGAGTGGTTCGAGCAGGCCGAACGCTACATGTCGCTCGATCCGGTCCAGTTCACGTTCTCGCTGCTGACGCGCTCGATGCGCATTACGCACGACGACATGCGCGCGCGCGATCCCGCGTTTCAGCGACGCGTCGATGCAGACGTCGCGCAGCGGGCTGCGGCGCAGGCCGGGGTCGCCGTAAGCCTGGGCGCCGATCCGCCGCCGCCGATGTTCACGCCGTTCCGTCTGCGGGAGCTCGTGCTGCCCAACCGGGTGGTGATGTCGCCGATGTGCCAGTACTCAGCCGAGGACGGCACGATCGGGGATTGGCACCTCGTCCACCTCGGGAGCCGGGCGGTCGGCGGCACCGGACTCGTCATCGCGGAGATGACCGACATCTCGCGCGACGCGCGCATCTCGCCGGGATGCGCCGGGATCTACACGGACGCCCACGCCGCCGCGTGGAAGCGGATCGTCGACTTCGTGCACCGCGAGACGCCAGCCAAGACCGGCATACAGCTCGGCCACGCAGGGCGCAAAGCGTCGACGCGGCTGTCGTGGGAAGGCGACAACCAGCCGCTCGCCGAAGGCGGATGGCCGATCATGTCCGCCTCGCCGCTGCCGTACTTCCCGGATCTCAGCCAGGTGCCGCGGGAGATGACGCGCGGCGACATGCAGGAGGTGGTGGCGGATTACGCGCGAGCGGCGGAGCTGGCGCTGAAGGCCGGCTTCGATTTCCTCGAGCTCCACATGGCGCACGGATATCTGCTTGCGTCATTCATCTCGCCGCTCACGAACGCGCGGACCGACGCGTACGGCGGTGGGCTCGAGAACAGGCTGCGCTTCCCGCTCGAATGCTTCGACGCGTGCCGCTCGGTCTGGCCGGCGCACAAGCCGATGAGCGTGAGGATCAGCTTCCTGGATTGGGCGCCGGGCGGCATGACGGAAAACGAGTCGGTGGAGGTCGGGCGTACCCTCAAGG
>JANNUM010000285.1:0-1516 GCA_031395235.1 Chloroflexota bacterium | reverse complement strand
CGATTCCGGCGCGGTCGTGGTTGTGAGACATTTCGCCATTTCATTCAGGGGATACACGATGAGGAAGACGCTCAACTGCCTGTGGCTTGCGATCTCGATGGCCCTGGCATCCGCGCCGGCCGTGCTAGCGCAATCCGTTACGCCGGATGTCGGCGAGGTCGCGTCGCTGCGGCGGCAGGCGAACAACGCCACCGAGAAGAAGGCTCTCGTCGCCGCATTGCTTGCCGTCACCGACGCGGAAGCAAAGCGCTTCTGGCCGATCTACGAGTCCTACCAGCGCAAGCTCGAGGCCACCAACCGGCGCTGGGCGCGCGCGGTCCAGGACGTCGTGGCGACCGACAAGCCGATCAGCGACGCCTACGCCCGCAACCTCGTGAAGGAACTCGCAGAGATCGAGGACGCGGAGACCCGTGCCCGCAAGGCGCTCTACACGAGCGCGGTGAAGGCACTGCCGGGCCGCAAGGCGGTACGCTACGTGCAGATCGAGTCCAAGTTGCAAACGGGCTACCTGTACGAGGTCGCGTCCGCGCTGCCGCTGGTGAAATAGCGTACGACCAAGGCGGCGCCTGCAGGCGTTCCGGTTGCAACGGTGGCGCTCACCAAAGCACTCTTGTGATGTTCGGTCTGGAATCGCTGCTGGTTACCGCCGCGCTATTCGCCGAAATGCTACTTGCGCTCGTGGGGGGTGGGCGCGCCGGCGCGCGCCACCGCGCTGCTGTGGGCAGAGAGCCCCCGGGCATCGGCGTTATCGATGGATTCGTGTTCGCGCTGGTGGGGCTGCTGATCGCGTTCACGTTTTCGGGTGCGGCATCGCGTTTCGAAAAGCGGCGCGACCTGATCGTGACCGAGGCCAATGCGATCGGCACCGCGTGGCTGCGGCTCGACTTGCTGCCTGCGCGGCGCGGCGAGTCCCACAACGCCAAGCGCAATCCACGCGGCGATCGCGGCAAGCGTTAGGGTCAGCGGGTCGGGGAGCATGGCGTCGAATCCGCGTCGCGATTCAAGCGCGGTCACTCCCGGCCGGGGCCGGCTGCGATCATTTCACCCGCATGCCAGGTTGCGCGCCGCTGTCGGGGGCGAGCAGGTAGATGCCGGGGCCCTCGCCCGACGCGGCGAGCACCATGCCTTCGGACAGGCCGAACTTCATCTTGCGCGGCGCGAGGTTCGCGACCATCGGTGTCAGGCGTCCGACCAGGTCTTCGGGCCGGTATGCCGACTTGATGCCCGCGAACACCGTGCGCTGCCGCGCGTCGCCGATGTCGAGCGTCAGCTTGACTAACTTGTCGGAACCGTCGACCGCTTCGGCAGCGACGATGCGCGCGATGCGCAGGTCGACCTTCGCGAAGTCGCTGATCGTGATCGTGGAGGGTGCTGTTGCCGCCTCTTGCAAGCCTCCCTCAACTCGACCCTCTCCCCGCTCGCGGGGAGAGGGGGACGATTCCGAGGTGCGTGGGGCCTCCCCTCGCCCGCTTGCGGGAGAGGGAGCAGGGGTTGGGGCCGCATTCTCCCCTCGCCC
>JANNUM010000539.1:0-3845 GCA_031395235.1 Chloroflexota bacterium | reverse complement strand
AGATGTTCAACTACGTCACCGCGCTCAAGAAGGGCGCGACCGCGGCGACGGTCGTGGTCGACGCTCGCACGGACTTCACCGGGCGGGCCGACCCGACGCGCATGAACCCTTTCGCATGCGGTTACTGCCCGGAGAACGCCGACCTCCAGTACCACGGCCCGGTGACGATGCGGCAGGCGATCCGCGAGTCGCGCAACGTCCCGGCGGTGAAGTTTCTTGACCAATACAGCGGGATCCCGGACACGGTCCAGACCGCTCGAGACATGGGCATCACCGCGAACATGGACCCTGCGCAGCTTGGGCTCGCGTTCACTCTGGGCGCGAAGGAAGTGAAGCTCGTCGACATGGCCAGCGCGTACGGCGTCCTTGCGAACATGGGCGTGCGCGTCACGCCCACGTACATCCTCAAGGTCGAAGACAGCACCGGCAAGGTCGTCTGGGAGCACAAGGATTACGAGCAGAAGCGCGTGCTGGACGCCGGCGTCGCATGGCTCATGACCGACATCCTCAAGGAGACCACGCAACCGTCGCGTAGCTTCATCTTCGGCGCCTGGACGAACATCGGGCGCCCGGCCGCGCTCAAGACCGGCACGACAGATGACCTCAAGGATGTGTACAGCGTCGGGTACGTGCCCAGCCTGGTGACGGGAATCTGGATGGGCAATAGCAACAACGACCGCATGAGCGCGCGCGACTTCTCAAGCGCCATGGGTCCCGGCCAGCTGTGGCGCGACTATATGAGAGAGGTGCTCGACGGTGTACCGGCCGTGGACTGGCAGCGGCCGGCGAACATCGTCCAGGCGAGCGTGGTCGTCGCACCGGGGGCCTTCGGCGGATACGGCTCGGGTCTGCTTCCGTCGAACCTCTCACCGTTCTCGATGACCGAGCTCTTCGTGCGCGGCACGGTCCCGACACAGGCCGACAACTGGTGGGTCGAAGGATGCCCGGGTCCCGATGGGACGAAGAGGATCGCGCTCAAGCTGCAGGAGCGCGCCCCCGGCAACGTGTGGCAGAAGTACACGGATTCCTGGATCAAGGGCGCTAACGCTGGCAGCTTCAACTACGGCCGCTACAGCTGGAACCTGCTCGGTTCGGAGCCATGTCCCAGCCCATCACCCTCGCCATCACCCTCGCCATCACCGGCGTTCAGTCCGTCGCCGACGGTGAAGCCGAGCGGCACACCGTTCGTGGTCCCGTCGCTGACCTTGCCACCGTTCCCGTCCGGACGCACGGTCGCCCCCAGTCCCACCCGCGCTCCGTGACACGACGCGTCGGCGCGATCGTCGCCTGCGTCGACGCGAGCGGACGTGTGCTCCTCGTGCGACAACGCGGTGGTCCATTCGCCGGCGCGTGGCTGCTGCCCGGTGGCGGCGTCGAAGACGGCGAGTCTCCCGAGGATGCCGTGCGCCGCGAGACGCGTGAGGAAACGGGCTGCGAGCTCACGCAGCTCGTGCACGTCGCGACGTATGAGGTGGACGAGAGCACCGAGGATTTTCGCGCGCTTGTGCATCTGTATCGCGGCACCGCCGTCGGCGAAGCCCGCGCGGAGGACGGATCCGCGGTGCGTTGGTCCGCGCCGGATGGATCCGGTTATCACGCAGCGCTGCGACGCGAGCTCGCCGACGCGGGCCTGCGCCGCGAAGATGACGAACGTCTCGCGCGTGCGCTCTCGACGACGAATGTTGCGATGCGTCGCGTCGACCGGTGACGGGAATGTCGGAGTGAAACGATGAGGTGCGCCTTATCACGATGCGACGTGCGCGTCGGCTCAAGTGCCCGCTCAGCGGTACGACTTCGACCGTTCTGAGTACGACCACTGGTCGATTTCGTTCGCGACCTGGCGTGCCGATACCCCGTTGACGCGCGTTTGACACTCGAGGGCCCGGTGGCCCGCTACACGGGCGTGCGTCCGGTCCGTTAACCCCGATGCACATCGCAGGACGTGTGGGCGGCCTGCGGTGCACGGGGAGAAAGAGCCCTTGAGGCGGAGCACGCGTGCAACTGTCATCGCGTCGTGCCTCGCCTTATGCGTGGCGATGGTCCTCGGCGCGAGCGGATCGCCCGTCGCCGCGAAGGTACAGGCATCCGCACAGCGACAGCCGCAGCCCGCCGCGATCCTCACCGTCATTTCGGGCGACGTGCTCATGCGCTTCGGCGCGGGCGACTTCTCGGCCGCGACGGACGGCGCCGTTCTCCATGTCGGCAGCGCGATCCGCACGAGCGCCGACGCGCGCGCCGTCATCACGCTCTTCGAGGGCTCGACCGTTGAGCTCGAGCCCGCGAGCGACGTCACGATCGAAGAAGCCACGCGGCAGGGTGGATCGACGATCGTGCAGCTCGCGCAGTCGCTTGGACGAAGCTGGCACGTCGTCACGCATCTCACGACCGCCGACTCGCGCTATGAAGTGAGGACGCCTGCCGCGACCGCATCGGTGAGGGGCACGGCGTTCGAGGTCGCCGTCGAAGATGGCCCGGCCGGCCCGACGACGACCGTGACCACCACAGAAGGTCGTGTCGCGACCGCGGACGTCGGCGCGTCGAGCGAGGTGCTCGTCAGCGCCGATCAGACCACGACGGTGCGCACGAACTCGGCCCCGGAGCCGCCCCGGTCGGCCCCCGACGCGCAGCGTGTCATGACGGTCTCCGCGATGTCAGAGAGCTCGCTCGTCGTCGATCCGCTCGGTCGCGCGAACGGCATCAAGGACGGCAAGGTCGTCGCGCAAACGCCGGGCGCGCGCGTGCGCATGCAGGACGGCACCATCGTCGTGACGCTGCCGAACGTCCCCGAGGGCGTGTTCGCGACGACCGTCGCAGCCTCGGCCGGCGCGCCGGTGACCGTCTCCACCACCGTGACCGACAAGGGCCAGGAGCCCGTGACCGTGACCAGCGCGGCCAGGGCCGGAAGCGATTCCACGACGTCGGGCGTCGAGCTGCGCAAGACCGGCAAGCGGTCTGAGGTGCGTGCTCTCACCAGCGACGAAAACAAGCGGCTGTCGGACGTGACGATCACGCCAAAGAAGGCGAGCGTGCGCCACAATGCAAAGCCCACACCCCGCGAGGCGACGACAGACGCGACGCCGCGTACCGGTGTGTCGCGGCCGAAGAAGATCGACGCCACCCCGCAGCCGGCGGCCTCACCCCGGCGGGTTGCCTCACCGAGCCCCTCGCCGACGCGGCGTTAGAGCCGGACGATCGTCGCGCCGTCGCCGCCCTCCGCGGCGCCGGCGGGTTCGTGGCCGCGTACCAGCGGATGGCGCGAGAGGACCTCGCGCACCGTCGGCCGGTGCGCCGGTGACCGTGTTCACCACCGTGACCGACAAGGGCCAGGAGCCCGTGACCGTGACGAGCGTGGCGCACACCGAGGGCGGTTTCACGATGTCGGGCATCGAGCTGCGCAAGGCGGGCAACAGGTCGGAGGTCCGTGCGCTCACCTCCGACGAGATCAAGCAGCTGTCGGACCTGAAGGTCTCACCGAAGAAGACGGCCGTGCGCTCCAGCGCCAAGCCCACGCGCGGCGCGGCGGTGATGAACAGTGCGACGCCCCGCATCGGCGGGTCGCAGCTGAGGAAGACCCGCCGCTAGAGCCGGACGATCGTCGCGCCGTCGCCGCCCTCCGTGGCGCCGGCGGGCTCGTGGGCGCGCACCAGTGGATGCCGCGACAGGACCTCTCGCACCGCGGTCCGCAGCGCGCCCGTTCCTTTGCCGTGCACGATCCGCAGCCGGTCCACGCCCGCGACCGCGGCGTCGTTGAGATAGCGCTCGAGCACTTCCAGCGCCTCTTCCGCGCGCGCGCCACGCAGGTCGAGCTGTAGCGACACCGATGGCGCGGACCCCTCGACGACCGG
>JANNUM010000258.1:0-3475 GCA_031395235.1 Chloroflexota bacterium | reverse complement strand
CCAGTCGTTGTCGCCCTTGCGCTCGATCTTCGTGCTCTTGAACGTGATCTCGGGGTACTTCTCGGCATCGAGGAAGTCCGCTGAGCGGAGGTGCCCGTCACGTTTGGCATCGCCGGTGTCGATGCTCGCGGCCTTGATCCGGAGTTCGACCTGCGCTCGGTCCGGCGCCTGCGGGTCGTACTCGATGGTGCCTTCCGCGCCGGACGTGAACCGTCCGCGGACGGTCGAGATTGCCATGTGCTTCACGGCCACGGTCACGTTGGTGTGCGCGGGGTCGATCTGCCACTTCATGCGGGTCCCCTCCGTGCGCGCTCGAGCGGCCCGGCTGCTGCCCGGCGCTCGCCTGCGTGGTCACTCCGGGCAACTGGTTGCCAAGGCGACTTATTCCCCGTGCATGGGGCGGACCGACCCGGCTGGGCATCCGCCAAAATTGCTGGCGGCACATAACCGCTTCTCGCGAAGATCTGACAGGTCGGATTTGAGGAAAGCGGACGCTTCTTCCGGTCGATGGGGTGCGCGGATTCTGGGAGGCGGCCGATAGCAGTGCGGCTGGCCTGATCTCTGCGAGTGCGCGCGCAGTGAGCTGCCACGCCTCTACCGCGCAGCCACGCTCAAATGTGGGAACAGCGGCCGATTGTTACGACGTTCATGGTCGCGGAGAGGATCGCGGAATCCCGGGGGTCAAGCACGCGGAAGTGGTAACAACCCGGCTCGTTCAGAACGACCGTGGCTGGCTGAGCCTCGCGGGTTAGACCAAGAAGAATCTCCGCCCGGAGGAGGGCACAGGCCGCAGGCATGGGATTGCTGGATCACCACGCCCCGCGCTCTTATCTCCCGATCAGTTCGATCACCCGCCGAAGCTTGGTCCCGGCTTCCACCGCGACCGCATGCGCCACGGGGTCCGCTGTGAGGCTGCCGAGCATTTCCATCGGGTCCACGGCTGTGACGACCGAGCCGTCACCCTCTTCGTAGACGGTGACGTTGCACGGCAGCAACAGCCCCACATCCAAGTTCGCCGAGAGCGCGCGATGCGCGAGCGCTGGATTGCAAGCGCCGAGGATGACGTAGCGGCGAAAGTCCGCGTTGAGCTTCTCCTTCAGCGTGGCCTGGATGTCGATCCGGGTGAGCACGCCGAAGCCTTCGGCCTTGAGCGCGGCGGTGGTCTGCTCGACTGCCTGCTCGTAGGGCAGGTCCACCGTGCGGCGAATGCCGATGTCAGTGGTCATGGCATTGGTCCTCCTCGTGAACGTGTCGACAGAAATCGTGATTCTTCCGCGCGGGTCGTGAGGGAAAGACGTCGGGATCGAAGACATCCCTGTCAGACATGCGCTGGCTCCCTGGCGACGATCTCGAGAGAGACCGCGGGCGCCCGACGGATCGAGTTGTGCACCGTACACGCGTCGACGACGCGCTCGAGCGCCCCGCGCAGCTCCGGAGGTACGCCGTCGGGCGTCTCCACGCGAAGCGCGATCGAGGCGACCCGCGAGTGGTCGGCGGCCATCGCGAAATCGGCCGTGACGGTGAGCGCACTTTCGGCCAGCCCGTGTCGCGCCAGAAAGCGCCGCGCGTAGAAGGCGCCGCACGCCGCGAGGCTGGCGACGAAGAGCTCGGTCGGTGTGGGGCCTTCGTCGCCGCTGGCGGGCACAGGCTGGTCGACGACCAGCTCGTGCGCTCGGATCGCCACACGGAAGCGGTCACGTTCCTCGTGGCGAACGCAGATGCGGCTCATATAAGGAGGGTGCGCCGAACCGAAGCGCCTGTCATCGGCTGGGCGTCCCATTTAGTGGGGCCGTTCGGCTCACGGCTGCGCGGACGTGCCGTCTTCACGACCAGGCTGCCGATCAGAAGTCCAGCGCGACGGCAATCGTGGAATGGCACATCGCCTCTGAGCGTCGAGGACAATGGGGTGGGAAGTGAGGTGGCGACCGTGTGGGCTCAGAACGAGCGACAGGGGTGTGCGCCGAGCCAGTGGCGGAGCGAGCGATGAGCACGATCACCGCCCGCGAGCGCGTGACCGGCGCGGTCCGCGGTGCTTCGCTTGATCGGCCGCCCTTCTCAGTCTGGCGGCACTTCTATCCGACCGAGAACGAGGGCGCTGCGGCACTCGTTGCAGCGACCGTCGAATGGACAACGCGCTTCGGCCTCGACCTTGTGAAGTACAACCCGCGCGCCCATTACCACGCCGAGCCGTGGGGCACGCGCTACCGCTACGGCGGCGCTGAGCCACCCACGCTCGAGCGGTACGCGGTGACCTCCGCTGACGGTTGGCTGCAGATCCGACGAAAGGGTCTTGAAGAGCCCGCATTCACGGAGCTCCTCGAAGGTCTGCGGGCGGTGCGGCGGAGGCTCCCCGACGTACCGCTGCTCGCGACCGTCTTCACGCCGCTTGGCGTGTGTGAGCGCCTCGCCGGCAGGGAGCGCGTCCTCACAGACCTACGCGGGCGGCCCGATGACGTGCTCGCTGCTCTCGACGCGATCGCTGAAACATTCCGCGATGTCGTGCGCGCGTGCTGCGAAGTTGCTGACGGAATCTTCTATGCGACGACGGACTGGGCGCAACGCGATCTGCTCGACGATGCCTTGTTCGAGCGCTTCGCCCGCCCGTACGACCTGCGCGTGCTCAACGCGGCAGCCGGCGCGCCGCTGAACCTCCTCCACATCTGCGGCCCACGCGCTCGTGTGCTCGATCTCGCTGTCGCGTACCCAGGAGTGGCGGCCGTGTCGTGGGACCCGCACCTCGAGGGCAACCCGTCACTCGGCGCTTTCCTTGCCGCCGTCCCTGAGCGCGCCGCTGTGGGCGGCATCAGCAACCACGCGCTGCTCGCTTCGGACCCCAGCGAAGCGCGAGCGGACGTAGCTTCCGGCCTCGCGGCGACCAGCGGCCGGCGCTGGATCGTCGCAGGTGGCTGCACGATTCCAACGGAATCGCGGCCAGCCAACATCGCGGCCGCGCAGGCGGCGCTTCTCCCTTGAGACGCCGGCCCCCGACGGCGTCCTCTTCCCTGCAAACGGACTTCCCAGTTGACTCCAGACGACTCGCATCCGATCGCCGTCGGTCGTGACCGCGTGGCCCGCCTGCTGATCTGACACGATGAGGTCAACGTCCTTACTCGGTCTCCCTCATGGAGACCAGTTGACTCACGCTCCCGAGCGGGCTCAAGGGGCTACCTGCTATATCGATCGACGCCCGACGAGTACACCCACGACCGCGCCGAGGACGAGACCAAGAAGCATTGCCGCAGCGGCGCTGCCGGAGTCAGAGTTCGTGTCGGAGGTCGTCGACGTCTCGGTGACCCGCACAACGGTGCTGGCACCAGGCGTACCGCGTTCGAAGTTGTAGACGCGGATAGTCCAGAGGCCCGCTTTCGGCAGAGTCACCGTGCCGCGCCAGCCGACTCGAGCGATTCGGAGGTCGAGTCAGCCGGTTGCGACCTCTACCTCGCGACCACGCTCAAGTGTGGGAACAGTGGCCGAT
>JANNUM010000227.1:0-2432 GCA_031395235.1 Chloroflexota bacterium | reverse complement strand
GGCAGAGACGACGCCGATCGCGATGTGCGTGAACTCGGGACGCAGGACGTTCTCGCGATGCCCTTGGCTCTGCATCAGGCCGCGGTGCGCGACGGTGACGGACTGCGCGTACGCCAGATTCTCGCCGGCCCGCGAGTACGTGATCCCCGCGTTCTTGACGCGATCGAACGGCGAACCGCTCACCGGCGACTGATGCGCGAAGTACTTCAGCCGGAACATCTCCTCGGAGTGCTGCCGCGCGACGAGTAAGAGCCGGTCGTCCCAGATCAGCGCGCGGAGACCGGCCGCGGCCCGCTCCTCGTTGACGAAGTCGAGCATCTGACGCTCGGCGACGGGGTCGGCAGAGAGCTGAAGGTCGTTCGGAAGGTCGAGTGGTTCGCTCTGGTCCTCGCCAAGCCTCGTGACGAAGAGCGGCACGCTCTCGCCCACCTGGCCGGAGAGCCTCGCGAGCGTCGGCTGCAACGCGCTGATCTGGTCGATCAGCCCGCGCGCAATGCGCGAGCTCTCGATCGCGGCCTTGATGTCGCTGCTCACCGGCGACACGACGAACGCGGCAAGCACGATCCCCATCACGAACAGCACCCGGGCCGCGGCCGGGAAGATCCCGAGCACGCGATCCGCGGCCTCGATCGATCGCACGCGGTGGACCGCGCGCACGATGGGAGTCAGCGCGAAGAACCCGGCGAGGGAGAAGAGCGCTTCGACGAATACCAGGACGACGATGAAGCCGATCGGCCGCGCCGTCGCGGGGAGCACGCCGAGCCTCTCGACGAGCTGCGCCGCCTGCGTTTGGAAAACGACCGCGGCGGCGAACGAAACGATCCAGGTGGCAAGCCCGTATGTCGTCGCGATGAATCCCGATCGATATCCGCCCCATACGGCAGCTGCGATCAGCAGAAGGATGGCGGCGTCGATCGCGCCGAACGGGAGACTCACGTGCGCGAGATGCTAGCGACCGGAGAGGCTTCTCGATGTCAGAGTCATCTCATGTGTCGGGCGCCGCGGGTGACGCGGGCTCAACTCTCGTTCGCGATGCGCCCGCTGTCTCCTACCCGCTCGCCGGGTCACCTGCGGCGCATGACCGAGGCACGCGCTTACGCGATGCCGCGAACTTCTCCGGTCGCTAGTAGCTCGCGCAGATAGCGTCCCGTGAACGAGCGACGGGAGCGCGCGACTGCCTCAGGCGTGCCTTCCGCGATCACCTCTCCACCGGCTTTTCCGCCCTCCGGACCCAGATCGATGATCCAGTCCGCCGTTTTGACGACATCGAGGTTGTGCTCGATCACGACGACGGTGTTCCCGGCATCGACCAGGCGGTGCAGCACCTCGAGAAGGCGCTCGACGTCCGCGAAGTGAAGCCCGGTCGTGGGCTCGTCGAGGATGTAGAGCGTCCGGCCGGTCGCGCGCCGCGAGAGCTCCGTCGACAGCTTGATGCGCTGCGCCTCGCCACCGGACAGCGTGGTCGCGGGCTGACCGAGATGGAGGTAGCCGAGGCCGACGTCGTTGAGGGTCCGCAGCCTCGCCTGGCATGCGGGGACGTTGGCGAAGAACGCGAGGCCCTCCTCGACGGTCATCTCGAGGACGTCGGCGATGGTCTTGCCCTTGTAGCGGATCTCGAGCGCCTCGCGGTTGTACCGCTTCCCGCCGCAGACCTCGCACGCCACGTAGACATCGGGCAGGAACTGCATCTCGATCTTGATGATCCCGTCGCCCGCGCAGGCCTCGCACCGACCACCCTTCACGTTGAACGAGAAGCGGCCCGCGCTGTAACCGCGGAGCCGCGCCTCGGGTATCGCGGCGAAGAGGTCGCGTATCGGCGTGAAGAGACCGGTGTACGTCGCGGGGTTCGAACGCGGTGTGCGGCCGATCGGTGACTGATCGATGTCGATGACCTTGTCGATGTGCTGGATGCCCTCGATCTTGTCGTGCGCGCCGGGGCGCTCTTTGGCCTTCGAAAGCACCTGCGCCAGGCGCCGGTAGAGGATCTCGTTCACCAGCGTGCTCTTTCCCGATCCGGACACGCCGGTGATCGAAACGAAGACGCCGAGCGGGATCCGCACATCGATGTTCCTCAGGTTGTGCTCGCGCGCGCCACGGACGACGATCGCGTCACCCTTCGCCGACCGGCGATGAGCAGGCATCGGGATGCGGCGGCGGCCCGAGAGATACGCGCCGGTCAGCGAGCGCGGCTCCCGGAGGATGGCCTCGAGCGGGCCCTCCGCGACGACCTCGCCGCCGTGCTCGCCGGCGCCGGGGCCGATGTCGATGACCCAGTCCGCCGTGCGGATCGTCTCCTCGTCGTGCTCGACGACAATGATCGTGTTGCCGAGGTCGCGCATACCGAGGAGCGTGCGGATGAGGCGCGCGTTGTCGCGCTGATGCAGACCGATCGAAGGCTCGTCGAGGATGTAGAGCACGCCCATCAGTCCCGA
>JANNUM010000218.1:0-10176 GCA_031395235.1 Chloroflexota bacterium | reverse complement strand
CCGCCCGTCGATGACGGTGGCGTCGGCGGCGTACCGGCGGGCTGCGGCGCGGGCCAGATCGATCCTGGCTGCTTCTGCGATGACCAGTCGTTCCCCGTGTTCTCGTCCTGCATATGGCCTCCCCAAATTTTCGTTCGCGGTGGGAGTAGTGCTGTGTGTGTTGTGTCATATCGCGTTCGGCATCTCACCGCAAGCGCGCAGTCGTACTAGACCAAGGTCTACACCATCGCATCGTCAGGCAGAAGACGCACGAACACTTCGTTCGCGAGCAAGCGGCCTCGCGCGGTGAGGCGCACGCGCTCACCAGACCAATCAAGAAGACGCGTGCTGTCAAGCGAACGCAGCGCAATACGTACGCGCGATGCGGCAGCCTGCCCGAATCGCGCCGCATAACCGGCTAGGTCGAGGCCCTCGTCGAGGCGCAGCGCCAGCATCGCCCCGTCAACGGCGGCGTCGGCAGCCGCGTCGACGATCCGCTGCTCGTCGCGATCGATCGCCGCGATGTACGCCGGGAGCACGCCGGGGTTACGCGAGCGAACGCCGGCGAGATGCGAGTGCGCGCCCGCGCCCACGCCGAGCCAGTCGCCGTTGCGCCAGTAGCCAAGGTTGTGCCGGCAGCGCTTGCCCGGGCGGGCCCAGTTCGCGATCTCGTAGTGCCGGTAACCGTTACGTTCGAGGAACGCTTCGGCGAGCTCGTACAGCGCCGCGATGCCGTCGTCGTCGGGTTGCGCCGCGGCGGAGCGTCGCCGCCAGCGCTCGACGGACCGCCAGCCGGCCCCCGGCCAGTTCGCGACGGCCTCCTCCGGCTCGAGCGCGAGCTCGAGCGGATAGCAGGAGAGATGGTCGGGACCCAGCGCCACCGCCGCCGCAAGGTCCGCGCGCCAGGCCAGGGCGGTCTGGCCGGGCCAGCCGAAGATGAGGTCGAGGCTGGTGTCGAGGCCGACCGAGCGCGCCGCCGCGACCGCGGGCGCCACGTCTTCCACGCGGTGGGTGCGGCCGAGCGCCCGCAATCCCTCGGCCGAGAGCGACTGGGCGCCGAGCGAGAGGCGCGTGATCCCGAGCGCCGCCCATGCCTCCAGCCGCGCGCGATCGAGCGTCGCGGGGTTCGCCTCGACCGTCGCCTCGGCCGGACGCAGATCGAACGCTTCCTGGAGCGCCGCTCCCAGACGCGCGACCTCGGATGGCTCGAGGAGGCTCGGGGTGCCGCCGCCGACGTACAGCGTCGCTACGCGCGGCCGGCCCAGGCGCTCGCCTTCGCGTCGGATCTCCGTGCCCAGCGCGTCCAGGTACCGGAACCGAAGAGCGCTTCGCGCCGGAGCGGTCGCGAAGTCGCAATAGGGGCAACGCGCCGCGCAGAACGGGATATGGACGTACAGACCCAGACCGCTGGCGGTGGGCGGACGATGCTCCGAGCCCCGCGCGCTCATCGGCTTATCGCTCCGAGCAGATCGGGGAGCTCGGCGTCGGCGGACAGCTCCGCCGTCTTTCCGAGATCCAACAGCCACTCGCGCGACTCGTGCACGAACGCGAGGAGGTGCGACGGGCGCCACTCGGCCTCGCTCACCACGCGTTCGTCACCGAACTCCGGGAGGAGCAGGACGTACGCGGTGCCGCGGTCCATCAGGCGCGCGCCCGCGACGCCGTAGCCGCCGACGCGGTCCGCGCCGCCGAGGGCGCCCAGGATCGAGGCGCGGAGCGGCGCGACCATCTCCACCAGACGCGCGTCGGCGGCGGATGCGTCCACGCCCGCGGCGTTTCGGAGGGCCACGCCGGCACGTGCCGCGTAGAGACCCTCGAGGAGACCGCGGGTCTCGCGCGACAGGTGCGCCCACACCGCCGCGGCGTCGCCCGCGACGATCGCCTGCAGGAAGGTGGACGCGCTCGTCTGCGTCGGGTGGTCGAACTGAAGCTTGGGCTGCCTCATGCGTCGTCTTTGATCCGCAGCACGGCGAGGAAGGCCTCCTGGGGGATCTCGACCTGTCCCACCATCTTCATGCGCTTCTTGCCTTCCTTCTGCTTGTCGAGGAGCTTGCGCTTTCGCGAGATGTCGCCGCCGTAGCACTTGGCGATCACGTCCTTGCGCTTGGCGCTCACGTTCTCGCTCGCGATGATCTTTCCTCCGATCGCGGCCTGGATCCGCACGTCGAACATCTGCTTGGGGATGAGACCGCGCAGCTTCGACACGAGAAGGCGACCGACATGCTGGGCCTTCTCGCGGTGGACGATGATCGACAGCGCGTCAACGAGCGTGCCGGCCACGAGGATGTCGAGGCGCACCAGGTCGGCGGCGCGGTATTCGACGAGCTCGTAATCGAGCGAGGCGTAGCCCTGCGAGCGGCTCTTCAGCTGGTCGTAGAAATCGACGATGACCTCGGAGAGCGGCATGTGGTAGGTGAGCATGGCACGCGTCGGATCGACGTAGCTCATGTTGAGGAGCGTGCCCCGCTTGCCCTGGGCGAGATCCATGATCGGCCCCACGTAGCTCGTCGGCGTGATCAGCGTGGTCTTCATCCACGGCTCGCGGATCTCAGCGATCGTGCCCGGGTCCGGCAGCATCGCGGGGTTGTCGATCGCTACTTCGTCGCCCCTCTGCGTGATGACGCGGTACTCGACCGACGGCGAGGTCGCGATCAGGTCCATGTCGTACTCGCGCTCGAGACGCTGCTGGATGATCTCGAGATGGAACAGTCCGAGGAAGCCGCAGCGGAACCCGAAGCCGAGCGCTTGCGACGTCTCGGGCTCGTAGATGAGCGACGCGTCGTTCAGGCGCAGCTTCTCGAGCGCCTCGCGCAGCGACGGGTAGTCCTCTGCGCGCTGCGGGTAGAAGCCGGCGAACACCATCGGCTTCGCGGGGCGATAGCCCGGGAGCGGCGACGCGGCAGGTCGTGACTCGAGCGTGAGCGTGTCGCCGACGCGGCAGTCGGCGACTGCCTTCAGACCGGTCGCGGCGTAGCCGACCTCGCCAGCAGCCAGGCGCGCGATCGGACGCGGCTCGGGCGCGAAAACGCCCAGCTCGAGCATCTCGCTGGCCTTCTGCGTCGCCATCGGCAGGATGCGGTCGTCGGCCGTAAGGAGGCCATCGACGACGCGAACGTGGGCGACCACTCCCTTGTACGTGTCGTAATGCGAGTCGAAGATGAGCGCGCGCAGCGGCCCGCTTGGATCGCCCTTGGGCGGTGGTATGCGCTCGACGACGGCGTGCAGCAGGTCGGCCACCCCCTGTCCGGTCTTGCCCGATGCGAGGAGGATCTCGTCGTCCTTGAAGCCCAGTGTCGTGCGCAGGTCCTCGCGGACCAGGTCGAGGTCGATGCTTGGCAGGTCGATCTTGTTGATGACCGGGATCACCTCGAGGCCCTGCTCGATCGCGAGGTAGGCGTTCGCGAGCGTTTGGGCCTCGATGCCCTGTGACGCGTCCACCAAGAGCAGGGCGCCCTCGCACGCCGCAAGTGAGCGGCTCACCTCGTAGTTGAAGTCGACGTGGCCGGGGGTATCGATGAGGTTGAGCTCGTAGATCACGCCGTCGCGGGCGGTCCACGCCATTCGGACCGCGCGGGCTTTGATCGTCACACCGTGCTCGCGCTCCAGCTCCATCGAATCGAGCAGCTGCTCGCGCATCTGCCGCAGCGCGACCGTCCCGGTCAGCTCGATGAGACGATCGGACAGCGTCGTCTTGCCGTGATCGACATGCGCGATCACACAGAAGTTGCGGATCCGGGATTGCGCGTCTGACATCAGGTCCAGACTAGAGTTCCACGCGCAGCATCACATGAACGCATCCGACCGTGCGCTGACACTCCGGCGTGCCGCCGACGTCGACGAGTTCGAGCGCGTCGCCGGCGACTTCTTGCGGGCGCGCGAAGCCGAGCACAATCTGATCCTCGGGCTCTGCTCGAACCTGCGAGCCATGAGAACGACGACGACGACGCTCACGCGCACCGTCGACACGTCGCCGACGCTCCAGCCCTACTTCGCGATCGTGTCGTCCGGCGAGGAGGTGGCCGGTGCAGCGATGCGGACGCCCCCGTACAACGCGATCCTGTCCGAGATGCGCTACGACCGCGCCGTTGACCTAATCGTCGACGATCTGCTTGGCGACGCGCCCGATCTTGCCGGAGTGCTCGGAGAGAAGCGTCTTGCGCAGCGATTCGCCGAGCTATGGACCGCGCGCACGCAACGCACCCATCGAGTGAAGACGGCCGAGCGCATCTTCCGGCTTACGAAGATCATCCGTCCGCGACCGGTAGGTGGTCGCCTCCGGCCCGCGAAGCCAGGCGACGTCGATCTGGTCACGCGCCACTTCGCAGCCTTCATCCACGAAGCGTTGCGCGAAGACGGTTCGACGGCCGGTACAACGGCAGAGACGTGGCTCAACGCACCCGGCCGCACGCTGTATCTGTGGGAGGACGGCCAGGTCGTATCCATGTGCGGAACGGCCGGACGAACGTCCTTGGGCATCCGCATCGGCGCCGTGTACACGCCACCCGAGATGCGCGGTCACGGTTATGCGAGCAACTGCGTCGCGGCCGCGAGTCAGGCACAGCTCGATTCGGGGCTGCGATACGTCTTCCTCTTCACGGATCTGGGGAACCCGACGTCGAACCACATCTATCGAGAGATCGGATACGAGCCGGTCTGCGACGTCGATGAGTACCGCTTCGAGAGCCCGTCAGCCTAAGTTGCCTCTACCGCCCGCCGGCGAAATCGCGCTCGCACGACGGCGATGATCTCCTGCAGCTCGGCAATGCGCATCACGTAGGCGGCGAGGAGATAGACGCCAACGCCGAAGCTCGCCGCGAGGAGCGTTTGTAGGAACAGCAGCAGCTTCGGCGGATCCTGCGCGAGGTTGAGCGGGATGTTCGTGAAGTTAATGAACAGGAACATCGCGACGCCCATGAAGAGTGCCGCGGTGACCTGCTTCAGCGTGGCGTAGCCGAGGCCGACCAGACGCAGTCGCGCGCGCGGCGCCAGCAGGAGGAGCAGGAGCGCCGCCTCGGCCAGCGTCGCGATCGAGTTCGCCAGAGCCAGGCCGTTGATGCCGAACACCGGCGCGAGCGTCACGGACAGGACGACGTTCGCGCCGATCGAGATGAGCGTCAGGGCGACCGGCGTCGTCGTGTCACGCGATGCGTAGTACGCGCGCGCGAGGATCTGCACGAGCGCGTGGCCGGCGAGTCCGAGCGCGTAGAAGAGGAACGCCGCCTGCACGAGCTCGCGCGCGTCGGGACCGAACTCTCCGTACTGGAACAGCAGGTTCACGATCGGACGGCGCAACACGACCATGAGGATCGCCGTCGGGAGCGTGAGGAACAGGATCCAGCGAATCGCCTGCTGCAAAGCGTCGCGCATCTTCAGTGCCTGGCCGAGGGATGCGTAGTGCGACAGCGCCGGGAACACCGCGGCCGAGATCGCGATCGAGAAGACCCCGAGCGGCAGCAGCATCAGCTGGAACGCGTAATTGAGGGCGGTGAGTGAACCAGGGCGCAGGCCCGAGGCGAGATAGGTGTCCACGAAGAACACGACCTGGACCGCGCCGAGCGCCAGCGTGCGCGGCCCGGCGAGCACGAAGATCTCGCGGACGCCGCTGTGGCCGAGATCGAAGGTGAGCTGGAACTTCGTGCGACGGAAGGTGAGCTCCGGCAGCTGGACCAGGAACATCATCACGGCGCCGGCCACGACGCCGTACGCGAGCGCGTGGATGCCCAGGAAAGGCGCCGCGAACAACGCGAAGAGTATCTGCACGCCGTTGTAGACGAGAGGGGCGATCGCCCCTGCCAGGAACTGCCGGTACGACTGCAGCACACCCGTAACGAGCGCCGAGAGGCCCATGAAGATCGGACTCAGCAGCATGACCCGCGTCAGCTCGATCGTGAGGTCGAGCTGACCCGGCTGGCTCGCGAAGCTCGGCGCGACGATGAACGTTGGGACGATCCACGGCGCCGCGAGCCACATGAGCGCGGAGAGGACCATGAGCGAGACGACGAGAACGTTCACCACGCTCGAGGCCACGTGCCACGCCTCGTTCTCGCGCTCTTTCGCGAGATAGCCGGCGAACACGGGTATGAACGCGGACGTGAGCGCGCCCGCCACGACCAGGTTGAACAGGGCGTCCGGGATGCGGAAGGCGGCCCAGAACGCGTCGAGCTGGGTCGATTCCCCGAACGTCGCGCCGAAGACCGAAAGACGAAGCCACCCGAGGATCCGGCTGGCGATGAGTGCGGCGATCATGACGAGCGACGCCCGGGCGATGGACATCGTCACGGCGTGAGTATGGGCGAGGGCCGCCGAAGCGATACGGTTCTGTACCAAGCGTCGTGTATCGTTCCGGCCCTATGGCGAAGAAGAAGCGCTCCGCTCTCAAGCGCATCCGTCAAACCCAGCGGCGCACCAGCATCAAGACCATCGCGCGCTCGGCGGCGCGCAGCGCGGTGAAGACCGCGCGAGCCGCGATCGAGAAGGGCGGAGAGACCGTCCAGGAGGCCGTCGCCGAAGCCGCGAGCATGCTCGACCGCGCGGCGAAGCGGGGCGCGATCCACAAGAACGCGGCGCGCCGCAAGCGCAGCCGGGTCGCGAAGCGCGCGGCGAAGAGCACGAGGGCGAAGCAAGGCTAGGGTCGATCGTCTTGCAGGCCTAGCGACCGAAGCGGGGGAAGGCGTCGCGGCCCGGATACCGTGCGGCATCCTGCAGCTCGTTCTCGATCTCCATCAGGCGGTTGTACTTCGCGTTGCGCTCGCTGCGTGAAAGCGAACCCGTCTTGATCTGGCCGCTGTTCAGCGCGACGGCGAGGTCGGCGATAGTCGTGTCCTCCGTCTCGCCGGACCGATGCGAGATGACCGTCGCGTAACCCGAGCGGTGGGCGAGCTCGACGGCGTCGATCGTTTCCGTGAGCGTGCCGATCTGGTTGAGCTTGATCAGCACCGCGTTCGCGACACCCTCGGTGACGCCGCGCCGGATGCGCTCGATGTTCGTGACGAAGAGATCGTCCCCGACGAGCTGGAGCCTGTCGCCGAGCTTCGTGGTGAGGTGCTTCCAGCCGGCCCAATCGTCCTCGGCCAGGCCGTCCTCGACCGACACGAGCGGGTACTTCGCGCGCCACGAGGCGTAGCGCTCGGTCATGGCCGCGGCGTCGAGCGTGGCTTTCTCGCGCGCGAGCAGGTACTTGCCACCGCGGTAGAGCTCGGTCGCAGCCGGATCGAGAGCGATCGCGACCTGCTCGCCGGCGCGATAACCGGCCTTCTCGATCGCCTCGAGGATGAGGCGGATGGGCTCCTCGTTGTCCTTGAGCCCCGCGGGCGCGAACCCGCCTTCGTCGCCCACACCCGTTCCCATGCCGCGGTCGTGCAGGATCGCCTTGAGCGCATGGAATACCTCGGCGCCCGCGCGAACCGCTTCGCGGAACGACGTGGCGCCGATCGGCGCGACCATGTACTCCTGCATGTCGGCCGAGTCGGTCGCGTGCTTTCCGCCGTTCAGGATGTTCATGAGCGGCACCGGCAGCGTTCGCGCGAGTGGACCGCCCAGATAGCGATACAGCGGCAGGCCCACGGCGTTCGCCGAGGCCCGCGCGCACGCGAGCGAGACACCGAGGATCGCGTTCGCTCCGAGCTTGGACTTGTTCGGCGTTCCGTCGAGCTCGAGGAGCAGCTTGTCGATCGCGGTCTGGTCGGCGGCGTCTTCGCCCATGAGCTCCGGGGCGATGACGTCGTCGACGTTGCTCACCGCTTTGCGGACGCCTTTGCCTCGGTAGCGCGTGTTGTCGCCGTCGCGCAGCTCGACGGCCTCGTGCGCCCCCGTCGACGCGCCGGAAGGCACCATCGCCGTACCGCGCGAGCCGTCGGCGAGGATGATGTCGACCGCGACGGTGGGATCGCCACGCGAGTCGAGGATCTCGCGCCCGCGGATCATCTCTATCGTGGTGTCGCTCATGCGGCGTGGACCCCTGTGCGGTCCGGGATGGCGGCAACACCCGGAAGTGTCTTTCCTTCGATCAGCTCCAGTGAAGCGCCGCCGCCGGTCGACACGTGCGTCATCTTGTCCCCGAGGCCCAGCTCCCGGGCGGCCTGCACCGACTCGCCGCCCCCGACGACGGTCACGGCCCCGCTCGTGGCGAGCAGCTCCGCGACGCGCTTCGTGCCGGTCGCGAACGCCGGGATCTCGAAGACGCCCAGCGGTCCATTCCAGAAGATCGTCTTGGCGCGACGGATCTCGTCCGCGTAACGCTCGATCGTGCGTGGACCGATATCGACGATCGCCAGATCGTCGGGCACGTCGCCGATGCCCTTCACCGTCGCGGCGCGCGCGCCGGCCTCGTCGACGGAGGTCGCGCAGAGCACGTCCTCCGGCAGCAGCACGCGCTTGCCGTGCGCCTTTGCGTCGTCGAGGATGGCTCTTGCCTCGCCGGCACGATCAGGCTCCGCCAGCGACCGTCCGATCTTGCGTCCTGTCGCCAGCAGGAACGTGTTGGCCATGCCGCCGCCGATCGCGAGCGCGTCGACGCGCGCGAGCAACGCGCGGAGCACGTCGATCTTCGTGCTCACCTTCGCGCCGCCGATGATCGCGAGGAACGGGCGCTGCGGTGCGCTCACCAGACCGCCGAGCACGAGTAGCTCTTTCTCGAGCAGCAGGCCCGCGTATGCGGGAATGATCTTCGCAACGCCTTCCGTCGACGCGTGCGCGCGGTGCGCGGCGCCGAACGCGTCGTTCACGTAGAGGTCGTAGCCGCTCGCAAGCTCCTTCGCGAACGCGGGATCGTTCCTCTCCTCCTCGGGATGGAAGCGCACGTTCTCGAGCAGCACGACGTCGCCAGGGCGAAGGCGCGAAACGGCTTCACGCACCGCGGGCCCGACCGCGTCAGGCAGCAGCGTCAACTCACGTCCGAGGAGCTCGCCGAGCCGGCGCGCGACAGGCTGCATGCTCAGCTTGGGATCGGCACCTTTCGGACGACCGAGGTGCGAGCACAACGCGATGGCCGCGCCATGCTCGAGCAGGTAACGAACGGTGGGAAGAAACGCTCTGAGTCTTGAATCATCTGCAACCTCGAGCGTGCCGTCCGCAGCGTGAGAACTCTTCAACGGACAGTTGGCGTCCACACGGACGAGGACCTTCTTCCCGGACGGGTCGACGTCGCGGATCGTCCGCTTCGCGAAGCCCGTCACGCGAAGCTACGCCGCAGCGGGAACTCGGAGCTTCGACGCCACGAACGCGGCGATGTCTGCGAGGCGGCAGGCGTAGCCCCACTCGTTGTCATACCAGGAGATGATCTTCACGGTATCGCCGAGGACGATCGTGTCGATCGCGCTCACGATCGTAGAGCGGTCGTCGCCCTTCAGGTCGCTCGAGACGAGGGGCTCCTCCGTGTAACCCATGATGCCCTTCAGGTCGCCTTCGCTCGCGCGCTTGAAGGCGGCGTTCACTTCTTCCTTCGTGACCTCACGCCCGAGCGTCGCGACGAAGTCCACGACGGACACGGTCGACGTCGGCACGCGGAACGCCATTCCGGCGAACTTGCCCACGAGGTCCGGGATGACGAGCGCGACCGCCTTTGCGGCGCCGGTCTCCGCCGGAACGATGTTCTCAGCGGCGGCTCGCGCGTCGCGCGGCTCCTTCGCCGCGGTGTCGAGCGTTCGCTGCGAGTTGGTGTACGAGTGAACGGTCGTGAGGAAGCCTTTCTTGATGCCGAACTCGTCGTTGAGCACTTTCGCGACCGGTGCGAGGCCGTTGGTGGTGCATGAGGCGTTGCTGATGATGTGGTGCTTGGCCGGGTCGTAGAGCTCCTCGTTCACGCCGAGGACCACGGTGATGTCTTCGTTCTTCGCCGGCGCCGAGATGATGACCTTCTTCGCGCCGGCGTCGAGGTGCGCTTTCGCCTTCGTCGCGTCGGTGAAGAAGCCGGTCGATTCGATGACGATGTCAACATCGAGCGCCTTCCATGGGAGCTTCGCCGGATCCTTCTCCTGCAGCACCTTGACGCGCCCGCCGTTGATGACGAGCGAATCGGCGGTGGCCGAGACCTCGCCCTTGAAATCGCCGTAGTTGGTGTCGTGCTTGAAGAGGTAGGCGTTCATCTGTGGGTCGGTGAGATCGTTCACGGCGACGACCTCGAGCTCAGGGTGTCGCTCCAGTACCGCTTTCAGGAACTGCCGACCGATGCGTCCGAATCCGTTGATGCCGATGCGCACG